>NZ_JROZ02000001.1:600000-903135 GCF_000765665.2 Helicobacter sp. MIT 05-5293 | reverse complement strand
AAAAATGAGTGAAATTATCGGATATGTAGCGGAAATCGCCGAAGTGCTAGTGATAGTCGGGCTTGTGTTTTATGTCGATGCCTTGCGTAAGCGCATTGAAAAGCTAGAATCTAAGGAGGATTAAATGAACTTGCAAAGAGTAAAATTAATACGCTTTTAAAATATTTTTGTAGTATAATATTGGTTTTAAAGAAGCTACGCTTTAAGGGGATATTTTGGAAAATATAATTAAGCAGATTTGTAAAACTTACAATCTTACTTATAGGGAGCTAGGCGAGAGTTTAGGCTATGGCGAAGAGGCTATCTCTAAAGCTGCACGAACTGATAAAATCTCTACTCCTATGGCTAAAGCGTGTGAAATGTTTTTACATATCAAAGAGTTAGAATCCAAAGTATCAACCCTTGATGAACTCTCTATCATACTGCAAAAACTCACATTAAAAGCGTAAAAAATACGCTAATTTTTATACAAAAATAGTATAAATTTAGTTTAAATACTTGACTTATTAGTATAATATTTGTTATAATTCTTTTGTAGGCAGTAAATAATACGGCTTATGAAAGGAGATAGGACAAAATGAAAAAGCTAGTAATCACGATATTAGTTTTAAAGATTATCTATCTGATAATCAAAATCTTAGAAGCCTTGTAGCTTCTCCCCTCGTAAAGAGGGGTTTCAAATTGTCCTGTTGAGATTCTACCATAAAAGGAGTAAAAATGAGTGAAATTATCGGATATGTAGCGGAAATCGCCGAAGTGCTAGTGATAGTCGGGCTTGTGTTTTATGTCGATGCCTTGCGTAAGCGCATTGAAAAGCTAGAATCTAAGGAGTGATGAAATTTGCTTGTTTAAAAAATCCTCTTTATTGAGTGCTTTCTCGCGTATTTGCTCAAACTTTGCATTTGCGCCTCACTTTGTGCGTTTGCACGCGCACATTCAACTCCCCACATTTTGCCCTTTGACCTACATTTTGCCCACATTTGCCCTTTGACCTACACTGAATCCCGCACACCTCACGCCTTGAAATGCCCCCCCCCACATTTGCCCTTTGACCCCCCCCCACATTTGAGAGGGCGCGCGAAATCCTCAAAACCAGCGTGGGGATTGCTTTTAAAGATACTTGCCTTGTGGTGATTTGTGAGATATTTTGCAAACAAAAGCGTTTTTTTAAGCGCGGTGTGCAAAAATGCAAAAAAGGGTGAAGGGAGATGGTATGTTGAGCTTCCTCTTGGCTTTAGATAATCCCTCTCTTCGCTGTATTCCCGCTTTCTTGCTCTTGCGCCATCGCCTTAAGGGATATAAGCGTATTGAAGCTTTCCTCTTGGTCATTATCCTCGCTCTGTGCCTCCTATTCACTCATATTGCGCTACTTGCTCGCTCAAATTTTATTTGGTTCAAGTTTGGGGCTTTTTGAATCGCGCTTTGCTTGTCTTGCCTATTGTAGCTTTATCTGTCTCGGGGTTACCTTGACAAAACCCGCGCTGATTGGCTTTGCTGTGTGTTTTGCAAAAATTTGCAAAAAATTGAAAAATACGCTAATATTTTGCGATTTTGTTTTAAATTTGTTTTTTGCAAGGTCGTGTTTTTTTACAAGTGTGTCAAAAAGTGTGCCAAATCCCTTTGTGATAGGAATTTTTAGCATAATAAAACCCTCGAATACACAAGCGCAATGACAGATCTCATTTTTGTAATGAGATTTTAGAATCTAAAGGATTGTTAGAATCGACATTCAAAAGATTAAAATTAGATAAAGAGCAAGAAATATCAGAAGAGATACTCTTAACAAATGAAGAATTTGAAAATCAGAAACAAACTGCAAAAATGATATATAAATAAATATAAGAGGTGTGAAATGAAAAAAATTTTAGTTATAGTGTTATTATTTCTATTTCAAAGTATAGGGTATGCAGAGTTATTATGGACAGATATTCCATGTGAAAGAGAATTTGAGCAGGGTTTAATTCCACCAGAACAGTATCCTGAAGATAATGAAATATGTGGTTCTCCAAAATACACTATTGTTGATACATCTGATTTTAATGAAGTATATAATTTAATTGTAAAAGAAGTTTTATGCTATGGTGAATATGTTAAATATCATCATTGCAAAGTTATGCCAAAAGTTGTTCCAATAGATAATAAAAAAATTAAATTTGCTGAATATTGCGGAGATACCTCAAATAAGCCATGTTATATAACATTTGAATATAAAAATAAAATGAAAGATAAGTTTTATCTTGGTGTTAGTGCAGCATGTATTGAAGGTGACCAAGATGAATTTATTTTTGAAAGAGTGGGTAATAAAATAAAAATTACAAAATGGTATTTTTCATGCTAAATGATAATTTTTATGAAGAAAAAGCAACATAAACAACCAATAAGTTTAAAATTTAATGGAGAAAAACTTCAAATCATAGAAGCAGGTAAAGTTTTAAAGGAATATGAAGCAAGAATAGGAGATAATACAGCGTTTTCACCAGAAGCAGAAACAATGTTAATTCATGGCGGTAAAGATTATGAAGATAAAGGTGGAATAGATTTATCAACTGGAGCAGATGAATTTTTTGAATATTTGAATTACCTTGTAACAGAAAAATATATCAATAAGCTATAAAATATCAGGCAAAGTTCCAATAAAACTAAATGTTTTATATAAAAGTGAGTGTATCCCAATCTTAGAGTATCACAATATAAAGGCACGAGAATGCAACAACATTTAGAAGACATCATAGGCGAAAATAAACTCCGGGGGGGGGGGGCTTAACTCTTCTTTAGCAAATTTCTCCACACACTCCAGCGACAATACACACATTGCGCATTTATACCCCAATAGCAAATTTACTACCAATCAAGGCAGAAACACACTTCTCAACCAATTTAAGAGCGCGCTTAGTGATAAAAACATAGAGCAGCTAGCTTTTCTCATAGGGTTTTTCCGCATTAGTGGGTTTGTTGCATTACATACACTCTTGCAAGAAAACAAAGGCTATGAAAGGCTTAAAATTCGCATTTTGGTAGGGCTTGATGTGGATCAGACATTGTGGGATTTGGAGCAAAAAGGCTTAGATCCAGCCTATCAAGATGAGGCTTTTCGCGAGCTTTTTATCAAACACCAGCAAGCGATTTTAAAGGGTGAAAAAACCTACAGCAATGAAGTCGATACTTCAATCGATGAGCTTTTATGTGCTTTGAGAGAAAATCATCTTGAAATCAAAATGGTAAAAGATAAAAATGTCCATGCGAAATTTTATATCTTCGCTTCCGACCCCAAAATCAGCCACACACAAAGCGGTTGCCAACGATATAATGGCTCACTTATCGTAGGAAGCTCGAATCTTAGCCATAATGGTTTAGAGAAAAATTATGAATTTAATCTGATGAGTAATGAATCTGATGATATTGCCTTTGCCCTATCCGAGTTTGAGAGGCTTTGGTCGGATTCTGTGCCGATAGAATCTGCTCATATTGATACTTGCGTAAAAACAAGCTATCTGCAAATCCTCCCGCCTAAGGATATTTACTATAAACTCCTTTTATGTCATTTTGGAGAAGATTCTCTAAAGATTGATGATAGTATTAAGGGGATTTTTAAGCACTATACCCCCTATGACTATCAAGTCTCTGCTGTGCAGGAGGGCATAGAAAAGCTGAAAAAATATAATGGCTTTTTCTTAAGCGATGTTGTGGGTTTAGGTAAGACGCTTATCGCCTCTGTTATTGCGCAAAAATGCCACCTTGAGGGCTTTATCACAGGGAAGATTCTTGTCTGCACCCCACCGAGCCTTAAAAAATCATGGAAAAAACATTTTGATGACATAGGTATTGCAAATTACGACATCACTACTCACGATAGCATTCATAAAATCACACGCCCAGAGTGCATTGACATTGAGCTAGTGATCATTGATGAAAGTCATAATTTTAGGAGTGGCAAGGGCAAGCGTTACAATGAGCTTGAGAGGCTTTGCCGCACGCCCTATCAAGGCAAGAGTAAAAAAGTCATTCTCCTATCAGCCACCCCGCAAAATAACGCCCCTAGCGATATTTATCATCAAATCTCTCTTTTTCTCCCTAAACGACATCATGGTATAGAGGGGATTATTGATTTAGAGAGATTTTGTAGTGAGCGTCAAAAGAAATTTGAAGAGATTAAAAAAGAATTAAAAGACTTACAAGAGCAAAAAAATGTCGCTTTACAATCATCAGACCAACACAAGCAAAAAGACATAGAGGAGCAGCTCAAAGCCCAAACCCAAAAGCTCAAGGAAAACTCCGATAGTTTGCGTGATAAATTGCTTTCTCATATTATGACTCGCCGCACACGCAAGGATATAGAAACACTTTATAGAGATAAAGAAAAGCAAAACCTGCGCTTTCCTACGATCCAAGATCCCCAAGATTTAAGATATGAGCTAGATTCTAGCTCTTTGCCTTTAGCACAAGATACCATAGCTTTTCTTGCCCAAGAGCCAAATGCCATAGGGAGCTTTGCCTATAAACGCTATCTTATCTTCCCTAATCTCACAGATGAGGGCAAGCAAGCTTTTATCGCGGCTTATAACGAAAATGAAAGCAATCAAGACCAAAAAGAATCTTTCTATCAAGACACAGCAGAGCGTTTGCAAGTGCTGATACAAAAGATCCTTTTCAAGCGATTTGATTCAAGTATTGAGGCATTTAAATCTACACTAAAGAAACAAATCACCTCTCATAATGCGCTACTTAAGATGTTTTTTGAAAAGGATAAGATTCATATCCCTAAACACTATGATTCGCGGGAAAAGCTCTACGAAGCAGTGCTAAGTGATAATGATTCGGACTTAGAGAAGTTTTTAGACAAGGACAAGGTTTTCCCACTTGAAAAACACCATTTCAAGAGTGATTTTGTAGCAGCACTCAAGCAAGATAAACAAGCCCTAGAAAAGCTTTTGCATCTATGGGAAGAGGTAGATTCTGACCCAAAACTAGAGCGATTAGAAATATTTTTAAGGGAACACCCAAAGGACAAAATCGTGCTTTTTACTGAAGCTAAAACCACTGCACAATACCTTGCTCAAAGGCTTAAAGGTGAGAAAATCCTCCAAATCGATGCGAGCAATCGAGAGGATAAAGAGCAAATCATCAGAGAAAACTTTGATGCTAACTACAAAAAAGAGTTGCAAAAAGATGATTATCGCATCATTATCGCCACAGATACACTTTCAGAGGGTGTGAATCTCCACCGAGCGGATATTATTATCAACTATGACACGCCTTATAATGCCACGCGATTAATGCAAAGGATAGGGCGTATAAACCGCATAGGCACGAGTTTTGATAAGATTTATATTTATAATTTTAAGCCTACTAATCTTGCCGATAGGATTATCAATATCAATGCGATTGCTTCAAGCAAACTGCAAAGCTTTCACTATACTTTGGGCGAAGATTCTGCGATTTATGATGATGAGGAGGAAGTCGGGAGTAAGAAAATCTTCATCAGTTTAGAATCTAAAGAAGAGCAAAGTAAGGATACGCTTTATAAAAAAGATTTAAAAGACCTCTATGAGCAAGATAAAGAGGAGTTTGCGCGTATCAAGTCCTTACCGCTCAAATCCCGCTCCCTTATCCTCTCACCAAGCATTACAGAATCTCAAAGCTTTGCGTATATCAAGACAGGTCAAAATCGCGATAGTTTCGCACCTTATCATATCAACACACCAAGCGAAACACTTCTTAAAGAGCCAGATGCACAAAGCTGTGATTTTTATGAAATGGCAGACTTCCTCAAAGCACATCTCAATGACCCAATCACCAAAAGCTCTCAAAACCGTGATGTGCATTATCACCATATAAATGCGGCGTTAGTTTCATATAAAAATGCCCTTATACAAGAGAGTAGGACGGATTTTAATGCTCCCTTGCAATCAAAACTTACCGCAGATGAGAATAATGCAACCGCCAAAGTAAAGAATTGTCAAGGGCTTGATGATACGACCAAGCAAAAGCTCATATCAGCGATAGAAAGAGGTGATAAAAATCTCTGCAAACATATTAAAAACGCACAAAGGGAGAATCTCACAGACACACTTTATGCTTTAGCGCGTAATCTCCCCGAGCTAGATTCTACCTCGCACACACAAGGCAAAGAATCTAGCCCAAGCGATACCCAACAGCCACAGATTCAAATCAGCCTCACTGCATTTCCGATTGAAACTACCCGCACTCAAAAGGATTCATAATGAGCGCGACAGAATTAGAAACTTTCCTTAGCCAGCCGTATAGTTATGCGCATTTTAGGGATTTTATCACGCAATCTTTTGGGCATCATATCCATATCAAAAGTGAAGCCTCTTACAACTATCACGAGGGGAACATTATCAAGTCTTATACACAAGTGTGTGAGCCTATCATGCTTGATTCTCAACGAAATCTCTGCGTGTATGCGTTTAAGACTCGCTCTATCAATGCCAAAGTAGGGCTACATAAGGAGATAGCCTCAATCCTTAAAACTAGCACTTTTGATGCGGTGCTTGCGGTATTTTACGAGGAAGATTCACAAGAGTTTCGCCTAAGCCTTGTAAGTAGAGGCTATGACTATGAAGCAAATCGCCAAACTTTCTCGAATTTCCGCCGCCAAAGCTTCGTGCTAGGACATGAGAAGATCAAAACCGCTAAAACCCAGCTACAAGACTTTATAGATAAAGAGCAAAAATCCTTAGAATCTTTGCAAAAAGCCTTTAGCACCGAGCCTTTAAATAAAGATTTTTATAAAGAAATCAAAAAGGTTTTTGATGTTTTTTGTGAAAATATTAAAGCTCCAGAGCTAAATATTCAAAATGTAAAAGAATTTAGTATTAAATTATTAGGAAGAATCCTTTTTATTCGCTTTTTGAAAGAGTTAGGTATCATTCCAAATTCTATTTTTGATGTGCAAAAAGATTACTACCAAAAAACTCTAATACCACTCTTTTTTGAAGTCTTAAATACTAAAGTAGATGAGCGAAAATCTCATATATCAAATAACGCGCTTTTTGCATCAATCCCATTTTTAAATGGAGGACTTTTTGCTCCTAGCCCACTTGATTGTTGCCAAGAAAGTGCATTTGGCACTTTCTCTCGTATAGCTATACCTGATTATATTTTTAAAGATCTATTTAGTATCTTAGAAAATTATCATTTTACCATTGATGAATCTTCGCCAGAAGACACACAGGTTAGCCTTGACCCAGAGATGTTGGGGCAAATATTTGAGAATCTTTTGGCAGAAATAGATCCTACTCTTGATGATACTACCAATATACGCAAAGCTACAGGGAGCTTTTATACGCCTAGACATATTGTAAGCTTTATGTGTAAAAATGCGATAGCCCAATCTCTTAAACACAAGCTTCCTGATTTACATGCTTCCATAGATTCTCTGCTTCAAACTGCTAAAGATCAAAGTCAATCAATCTCTTTAGTCATACAAGATAAGAAGCGGATTCTAGAAGCTTTAAATTCTTTAAAAATACTAGATTTGTTTTGTGGGAGTGGGGCTTTTCCTATGGGAATCTTGCATGAGATTATTTCTCTTCAAGAACAATTAGGTGATACACGTAGTCGTTATGAATGTAAGCTTTCTATAATAGAATCTCAAATTTATGGTGTAGATATACAAAATATAGCGACAGAAATCTCAAGACTTCGATGTTTTCTTTCCCTTATTGTGGAGTTGCAATCAAGCTCAAATCTACCCCCATTGCCTAACTTAGAATTCAAATTTGTTTGTGCTAATAGTTTTGTAAAATTAGAAGATGTTATGGATTATGATGGTTATGAAAAAGATAAAAAAGACCTAAAGGAAATACGCAAAGCATATTTCCTGCCTACAGCCAATAAGCCAAAGTTAAAAGGGCAGTTTCAAGCTATTAAAAATAGAATCTTTGACAATCTTGTTTTGTCTAGCGGGGATACTCACCCGTTAGCAAGTTATAATCCATTTGACACTCCAAAGAATGCAGAATTTTTTGATAGTGAGCTGATGTTTGGGGTAGAATCTTTTGATATTTGTATCGGTAATCCTCCTTATATTTCAAATAAAGGCAGTAAAGTCTATCAAAAAAACAAACCCATATTAGAAAAACAACAAGGTTTTTTTGATGATGCCTACAACCATGCTTTTTTTAGTTCTTATGAGCTTTTAAAACCAAGCGGTGTATTGTGTTTAATTACTCCCAAAACTTTTTGGACGATACAGACTAAAAGTAACTTACGACAATTAATTTTGAAAAATACCTTGCATTTTATTTGTGATAGTGCTAATCCTTTCGAAGCAGCTATGGTGGATACTTGTATTACACAATTGAGTAAAATTCCTTATGAGAAGACAACAGATTGTCTTTTTATCGATGCGAGGAAAAGCTTTGATTTGCCTATGTATTATCACTTTAAGCAATCTTTGTATAAAGAATCTAATAATCTTGTCATATTTACCCCCAATCAAGCCAATCTAGCCATTTATAATAAGTATAATCAAAAGATAAAATCTCTAATGCAAAATTGGTGGGTAAAGATTAAGACTTCTAGAGATATAGAAAAAAACCGCAATGCCCTAGAGTATTATAGAAATTCGCTAAAGCCCGGTGATGTTACATTACTTGGACTTATCACTGATGGTGGGCAAGGACTTGCTACTGCAGACAATGGTAAATATGTAGCCTATAAGGCTAACTCTAAAGAAGCCTTAAGATGTAAAGAAAAGAGGGCAGAGAAGCTTTGTAAAGAAAAAAGAGTGCAAAGGGATTTAGGATTAGAGCTAACAAGTAAAAAAGAGGCTTTGGCGTATTTAGAATCACTCAATGAAAGTGAGGTGCAAGATATTTTTACTCAAGCAAAGGCTAAATACGGCAGAGATGTATGGGGGCAGGGATTTTTATATAAGATTATAGATGAGAGTTTGATTGCTAATGTAGAATCTTTAAGCGAAGAAGAAAAACAAGAAGGCATAGAATCTAAAGCCTGTTATGTCCCCTATGATAAAGGTGATAAAAATGGCAATAGATGGTATCTTCCTACACCTTTTTATATTGCGTGGAGCAAGGAAAACGTCCGTTTTTTGAGGACAAATTCAGGTAAAAAAGGTAATGGTATGCCTGTGGTGAGAAACCCACAATTTTATTTCAAGGAGGGTTTTTGTTGGAATAATGTCTTACATTATGAAGAAGGGCAGTTTATTAAATGTCGATTTAAAGAATCTACCATTAATGATGTAGCGAGTATGAGTTTATATACTTTGTGTAATTTACCCATATCTTATTTTGTGTCAGTGCTAAATTCAACCTTTATGTATGAGTATCTTAAGACTTTTGTTAATGCAAGTGTGAATCTGCAAATTAATGATTTTCGACAATTACCTATTGTAATCCCTACTGCTCAACAACTTCAAGCTTTTAAAGTTATATTTGGCAAAGCCTTTAGACTACAAAAAGAAAAATTTGAAGCATATAAAGATAATACCTCTGATTTAGAAAACTTACAAAAAGAGCTTGACAAAGAAGTATATGCACTCTATGGCTTAGATAGGCATTGTGTTTGCTAAAAAGGCTAAGTAAGAGGCAGAGTAAGATTAAGCACACCCCTTAGCGAAAGGTGTGCTTATGGTTTCTCTTAGCCACACTTGACTACTATGATACATAGTAGTATAATGACAGCTAAGATTTTAGTCTTAATCTTACTCATTGTAACCTCCTTTACCTTAGCGAAGTAGGTTACACTTAAGGGGTAGCCGCCCCTTAAGGCAACCCCAGTTTTATTATATCACAATCTTAAGCTTTCTTTTTGCCTATTTTAAGTCTATAAAGCTCATACACTAAAGTATCTAGCTCTTTTTGCATAGATTCTAATTTGGCTTTTGCTTCTGTCTCGCTGATGTGATTGGCAAATTTGTCTTGTTGGATAGAATAAGCTCTATCAAATAATGCTTCAAATATTTTGAGCTGTGAATTTGTAGGGATTATTATGGGAATCTGCCTCGCATCATTGATTTGAAAATGTGAAGTATTGTTGATAAAGTTACACACAATATCACTCATAAGTCTTGCATTAATAATACAAACAAGATATTTTTCTGAAGTTTGGCTAAATTGGGAATACAACGCCATACTTAAAACATCATTAACACTAATGCCTTTCTTTCTGCATTTTATATCATAAGACACATCTGTCCAACAAAAACCCTCCTTGAAATAAAATTGTGGGTTTCTCACCACAGGCATACCATTACCTTTTTTACCTGAATTTGTCCTCAAAAAACGGACATTGTATAGGTATTGCTGGTATGCTGGGATAAGAGAACCTGACCCTTTTTACTATAAGCGTGATAAGTTTGAGAGAGGGGTGTATTAGGAGTGAGTATAATATGAGATTCTGTGCAAATATTCAAAATAGTCCATTTAAAAGCTAATTGCGGATTTTATGTTGAGAGATTGCTTCGCACCAAAATGAGTAAAAAGTTTGCATAATGTTCTGAAGTGTCTTTGTAGCTTTGTAATCGTTCAAGTGAAAAAAACAAAATCTGCTTTTCTATATCCATTTTGCTCTTGCCTTATAATAATAGTATTTGTATCATAACTTGTTTTATAGAATAGTAGCTTTAGGTAAAGGTGCGTTTTGGTGGATAAAGCAATTTATCGAAAAGCTCCCCATCTAATCAAAACATCGCAGATTCTATTATCGCTTTAGTCGAGGAGATTCTAAATCTCAAAACAAATGGAGGGGCGACTTTAGTCGCACAGACTTTAATTTTTAGCCAAACCCTAAAGCTCTGCTGATTTGACGCCGTATTTTTCTTCGAGCTTGCTAAAGTTACTCATAAATCCCTCACAGAATCGCATACCATAAAGCAATACAAACCACGAAATATAAATCCATAGCATCATAAATAAAAAGATTGAAATCGGTCCATACACACTTTTATAAGTTTCATTATAGAAAACATAATACACAAAAACCCATTTTGTCAAAAGCCATACAATCGTAGCTAAAACACTAGAGGCAAGGAGTGGAATAAGCTTAAGGGGCTTATTTGCAGAGAGTTTAAAAAGTAAGAAAAACAATACCCAAGTGAGAATATAAGGAATCAAATCTGTTAAGATACTCAAATCCGCTGCACCTTTGAGCGTTTTTTGCACTTCACCACTGAAATAAATCGAAAAAGACAGCACGATAGGAAAAAGAGTGATCATTGTCCAATACATCACAAGAGAGTCAAAGAATTTTCGCGGTTTAGAGTTAAACATTTTAGCAGCAATGTATTCATAGTTGCGAAAGAATAATATTGAAGCGACAAGCGTATAGCCTAAACCCATCATTCCAAGAGCTGAACTATTTTTCATAAAAGTATCTAAATATTGTGAAATCATTTCGGTGTGTGTGGGGAGGATATTTGAGAGAATCAGTGTGCGGATATGCTCGACTTGAGATTGAAAATTAGGGAGATTGATGACGATTGAAAAGACAATCATCAAAAGCGGCACAATCGCAAAAATCGTATAAAAGCTTAGCGAAGCAGCGTAAAAGTTTAATTCTTTATTAGCGACAAAATCCCAAATATTATTGATTTTATCCCATACTAAGCCCACGATTGTGCGTGATTTAAGCCAAATTGTGCGGATAAGGTTGTCTTTATTGTAGGATTCCATAATACTCCTTTTGCTCTAATGACAGCTTGTAGCAGGCACATAGCCATAAGATTCTATCATTTGCACATCTTGCATAGGGGATTTGCCATCGGCAGTGAGATAATTCCCTAGCACTACAGCGTTAATCCCCATTTCAAAGAGCGCCTTTTGATCATCACCAAAGATGACTTCTCGCCCTCCAGCGATCATTAAACGCGTATGTGGTAGGTATTCTCGAGCAAGAGAGACACATTCTAAGGCTTCCTCTCTGCTCAATGTTTTTTGCGGCAGAGGCAAGGCTTCATTGGGGATATAAAAATTAATCGGTGAGCTGTGCGGTGAGAGAATCGAAAGGTATTTTAAAAACTCAATGCGATCGCCCCAGCTCTCACCTAAGCCAAAAATCCCCCCCGAGCAAAGCCCTAGTTCTGCTTTGAGTGCGTTTTCACATGTCTCAAATCGTTCTTTCCAAGTGTGTGTGGTGCAGATATGAGGGAAGAAATCTTTAGAAGTTTCAAGATTGTGATTATAGCTATCTACGCCGTTTTGTTTGAGGTATTTTAGAGAATCTAAATCCGCACTCCCGCAACAAGCGATGATATGCAATCCTAAATCTGCTTTTTTGATTGCTTGGGCAGCTTTGGCGATGTATTCGCATTTTTCAGATTCTAGACTCCTCCCTGCAGTTACCAGACAGAATCCTAATGCTCCATATTCGCGCAAACTTCTTGCTTCTTCGAGAATCTTTTCCATAGATTTGTATTTATAACGTTGAATATTTGTGGCATGATGCACGCTTTGTGTGCAGTATTTACAATCTTCAGGGCAGTCTCCTGATGAGACATTGCAAATCGAACAGAGAAAAATTTCATTGCTCACTTTTTGCATAGTTTTATCCTTGTTTTGATATTTTGATTTGTTATTGTAGCAAAAGTGTCTTTAAAATATGATGCTTTTGGTCGCGATGCTTTTGAATCCAGTAACACATCAAATCAGAATCTATCATATAGCATTAGCATTTTTTAATGATTATTTGACTATTATCTATCATTTTGCTTACATCAATCTTGCCATTTGCTAGATTCTGTTCATTTTTGTTTTAAATTAAGGGGTATATATGCGGACATTACAAGTCAGTGAGCTTAACGCTCAAATCAAAAGTATCTTGGAAAGCACTTTTATGGATATTTGTGTGGAGGGTGAAATCGCGAATCTTACACTGCATACGAGTGGGCATATTTATCTTACACTTAAAGATGAGCAATCAAGCATTCGTTGTGTGATGTTTCGTGGGAATGCAAAGAATCTAAAATTTGAGCCAGAAGTGGGACAATTTGTCTTGATAAAAGGTGCATTAAGCGTTTTTTCTCCAAAAGGAGAATATCAGATTCTGTGTAAAAGTATGACTCCTGCGGGAGTAGGTGAGCTTACTCTAGCCTTTATGCAGCTTAAAGAGAGGCTTATGCAAAAGGGCTATTTTGATGCTCAACGCAAGAAAACCTTGCCTCCTTTTCCGCATAGAATCGCCCTTTTGACCTCCGCGACAGGTGCAGCAAAAGAAGATATGCTCAAGGTCGCTAAAAAGCGTTGGAATCATCTTGAGATTGTGTTGTTTAATACGCTTGTGCAAGGGGAGGGCGCAAAGGATTCTATTGTCAATAATCTTAGGCTTGCTGATGGTTTTTATGGGTCATCGTATGGGTTTGATGTGATCATATTAGGACGAGGCGGTGGGAGTATGGAAGATATGTGGGCATTTAATGAAGAAATAGTCGCCGATGCAATTTTTCATGCAAAGACACCAATTGTATCTGCTGTAGGGCATGAAATCGATGTATTTATTAGCGATTTTGTCGCTGATTTGCGCGCACCTACACCTTCGGCAGCAATGGAAATGATTTTGCCTGATCAAAACGAATGGTTACGAATCCTTGATGAGACATATACGCATTATACGCAGAGTTTGGAAAGATTTTTATCACGCAAACAAGATTCTGTATCTTCTCTTAAAGAGCGTTTTAAAGAGTATCATTTTGAATCCCGATACAGATACTATCATGATCAAATCAATTATCTCCGTGAAACGATGCACACACATTTTGCCTCAATTTTTACTCATCGGCAGTTTGAAATCGATGCGCTTGAAGGTGCTTTTAAGACATCTATGCGCTCAATCTTCACGCTTTCTTCACAGAATCTTCATATCCTTGAAGAATCGTTAAAGGCTTATGACCCACACAGAATCTGCACGCAAGGTTATGCTCAAATCACCAAAGATTCTATCGTGCGGCAATTGAATGAGATTTTGTTAGATGAAGAGTTTGAATTAACAGATGCGGAGCAAAATATCAGAGCCAAACGCATTGGCTAGGCTCTTTGAAAATAATTTTTAGCGAGTGCTTCCCACAGAAGTAACACGCGTTTTGCTTCGGAATGAAGGAAGAGAATTCCAAATAAAGACGAGCAAGAGACTTTGGGCATCTTCTACACGCATAAGGTTGCATTTTACAAGAATGCGACATACTAAAAATTCAAAATAAGATACTCCCGCGCCTTTATCGTCAAGATAGGCTTTTTCAAAATCTCCTCCGAAATAACGCGCAATTGTGCTGATATTGATCTCTTTATTTTGTAGTGTTTTGAGATAGTCATCAGGTGAAGTATCGTTAGGAAGCTTTTTGATACGCGTGATGAGAAAATTGACAAGCTTATCTTCCAAAGATTTAATCAACTCCACAAATACTACGCTGTTTTTGTCGATATGCTGACGAACTTGTATGGCTTTTTCAAGTGTTTCGGGCTTTGCACCTTTGAGCAAAGTAGTAGCAATCTGTGTGATTTTGGGTTCGGAGAGGATATTGATAGTGTATTGTTTATTGGCTTGTCCGCTAGTATAAGAGCGTTTGATACTATCAATCGCCTTATCAACATCAGGCGAATCAAACATTCCCTTAAAAATCGCCAATTCCTCTTTTGTGAGAATATTTTCTAAATCATTCTCATAATTTTCATTAATGACAAAACCTTCTTCTTTGAGAATATAAAATTTTCTCACCAAAGTGTTGATCATACTAAACTGCATAGTTCCCCCTTCTTTTAGGTCAAGATAATTTATGATATTGCCAAGCTTTAAAAGCGTAACAATAACATTTTTTTGCTTAAAAATAAATCGGATTTTTTATTATTATTTTTTGTTTGCTAATAAATCTCGCTCTGAAAGGATAGGATCACTAATCCCCCAATCAATGCCTATTCTTTCATCATTCCACGCATAAGTAAATTGGTCGGGTGCATCGGCATATTCCCCAATATAAGCACATTTATAATAATACACCGCATTTTGGCTGCTGACGCGATATGCGTTACCAAAACCTGCTGGGAGTAATATGATTTGCTGATGATTGGAATCAATGATAAATTTCTCCCATTTAAGAAAATTTGGAGAATCTAAACGACAATCCACGACTACTTGATGTATCTGCCCATATACGCAGGTAACGAGTTTGTAAGTTTTCGTATCACCATGAATACCGCGTATGACATTGTGATGAGAATGGATAAATTTATCATGGATAAACCTTAGCCCATTAGGTAAAAGCTTATCGATGGCTTCACTTGTAAAGGCTGTCCAAATCTCCCCTCGTGAATCTTTAAATTTATTGGGAGTGATGATATACACACCTTTTAGATTTTTAGATTCTTGAATCTCAAATTCTATAGCCATCACGCGACCTTTGCGAGATGTGAAAGAGGTGTATAGGGGGTATAGGATAGGGTCAAACAGGGTTTGGCAGATTTAGCAGTTAAATCACTTATCCCCCCCCCCCGCAATACTTTTGCTAATTGCTCTAGAGATTCTGATAAGTTATTTTGGTGATTCCCCACAAAGAATCCATTTTGGTGCAGATACTTAGCATTTTTTAAATCCCCAAAGATTTCATAATCAAAATATTTTATCACTTCATTTTGGGTAAAATCCCCCGCAACAATAGGGCGAGATTCTATGTTATGATTTTGCAATGTGTGTATCACCTTTTTGCGTTTGAGTTTAGAATCTAGGCGAATAATGAAGCTAAAGCCAAACCATGAGCTTTTGCCAATTTCTTTTTGGATTATAAAATCTGGGTGATTTGCAAAAAAATGCGAAAAGACCTTTGCATTTTCTCTTCTTTGCTCTAAAAATTGCGGGAATTTCTTCAGCTGTTCTATCCCAATAGCTCCGCTCATCTCAAGCGGACGCACATTATATCCGGGTAAGATAAAGCGAAAAGATTCACTAAAAGCATCATCGCTTTTTGTCGTGATATGGTTTTGTTTTGGAAGATTTCTTGTCCAGCCATGTGCCCTAAGACAGAGTAAAATATGATACAGCTCCTCATCATCAGTTACGACAAATCCTCCCTCCATTGTCGCAATATGATGAGAATAAAAGGTAGAAAAAGTCCCCATAACACCAAAAGTCCCAGCAGCCTTACCCTCAAACTCTGCCCCTAGAGATTCGCAATTATCTTCTAGCAAGATAATATCTTTTCCTTTGATGATGTTCTTAATTGCAGCAAAATCATTAGGATTACCGAGTAAATTCACCACCATAATCATTTTAGTTTTTTCACTTACAGCAGCGTTTAAAGCCTCTAAGTCATAATTTAAAGTTTCTAAATCAATATCTACAAATTTAAGCTTTAAGCCATACTGATAAAGCGGATAATAAGTCGTAGCCCACGAAACTGCGGGGACAATCGCTTCATCACCCCTTTGCAATTTAGGATTTTTGGTATAAAACAATGCTGCAGTCGCGATGAGATTCGCACTAGAGCCGCTACTTGTCATCACCGCATATTTAGCACCCACAAAAGCAGCAAAATCCTCTTCAAACTTTGCGACTTTTTTGCCCATTGTGAAGTAATCACTCTTAATGACTTCTTCAATAGCTTGAAGTTCTTTGCTATCCCAAGTGCTTTGTGCTAAGGTGAAATTCATCATTGCTCCTTTAGTGTCAAATAATATTGATAGGTTTTAGAGATTCCCTCTGTTAAGTCAGTTTTAGCCTCCCAACCAAAGACTTTAAGACGCGTATCATCAATAAGTTTTTGTTGCATACCTACAGGCTTAGATAAATCATAGACAAACTCTCCATCAAACCCTACAACCTTAGCGATTTCTTGATAATATTCTTTAATGCTAAAATCTTTGCCTATACCGACATTGAGATTCTGTGGCATTATCTCTAAATGCTCTAGCGCAAAATACGCAAAATCTGCCAAATCTTGTGCATACATAAATTCTCTTCTTGCCTCTCCATCACCCCAAATATCAATTGCTTTAAGCCCATTGACTTTAGCGTGGTGGAGTTTGGCAATCACTGCGGGTATCATATGGGCTTTATCATCAAACTTATCATATTTGCCATAGAGATTACAAGGAATTGCGGTTTTGTAAAGTAATGAGCAGGATTTAGAGATATATTCACAAAGCCTTGTGCTAAGAATCTTGGCTAACGCATAGCCTTCATTAGTAGGCTCTAATGCACCCGTTAAAATCACCTCTTCTTTTAAGGGGTTTGGTGCGTTTTTAGGATACATACAAGAGCTTGCCATATTGAGCAGTTTAGTTACACCATTTTCCCTAGAAGCACTGATGAGATTTAATCCCATATAAGCATTTTGCACTAAAAATCCAACAGGATTTGCGATATTTGCCGCAATCCCTCCGACAAGTCCGGCACAATGGATAACAATGTCGGGTTTATGGAATTGCAAATAATCCATAATTTGTTTTTTATCGAGTAAATTTAACTCTTCTTTGCTTGGTGTTAGAATCTGATAATCCTTACTCTTTGGGTGTTTGGCGATATTTCGCCCAACCATTCCTGTTTTGCCACCAGTGATTAAAATTTTCTCCATTTTATCCCCTTATTCGTAATACCGCATAATGGTATATCCGCCTTCTTGTAAGTATTTATCCTTATTCATCAATTTTAAATCACTTTTCATCATATCGCAAACCAAATCTTCTAAATTAAACTCACGATTCCAACCGAGCTTTTGTTCGGCTTTTGTCGGATCACCTAAGAGTAAATCTACTTCTGTGGGGCGGAAGTATCGTGGATCAATGCCTACTAATTCTTGCCCGATTTTTAAATGCGATAAATCAAGCTGCAATTCTTCTGCTCTATGAGAATCAAGCTTTGCAACAATGCCTTTTTCATTAATTCCCTCTCCTATAAACTCCAAAAGTATCCCACAATACTCGAAACTAAGCTTGACAAAATCCCTAACCATTGTTGTCTTACCTGTAGCAATCACCCAATCTTCTGGCTCTTTGGCTTGCAAAATCATCCACATCATTTTCACATAATCTTTGGCATGCCCCCAATCTCTCTTAGCGTCCAAATTCCCCAAATAAAGCTTATCTTGTAGGTTAAGGGCGATTTTGGAAGCAGCCCTTGTGATTTTTCTTGTTACAAAAGTTTCTCCACGCACGGGCGATTCGTGATTAAACAAAATCCCATTACAAGCAAACATATTATAAGCCTCTCTATAATTCACCGTTATCCAATACGCATACATTTTAGCAGCTGCATAAGGAGAGCGAGGATAAAAGGGCGTTTTTTCATTTTGGGGGATTTCTTGCACTTTTCCATAAAGTTCTGAAGTGGAGGCTTGATAAATCTTTGTTTTATCAATAAGCTTTAAAAACCGCACTGCATCGAGGATTCTAAGTGTGCCTATGCCATCGGCATTAGCTGTGTATTCTGGTGTCTCAAAGCTGACATGCACATGGCTTTGGGCAGCGAGATTATAAATCTCATCGGGACAAATATCCGCAATCAATCGCGTAAGATTCATAGAATCTGTCATATCCCCATAATGCAGAAAAAACTTTCTATCTTTTGTATGATTGCCTTCAAAGAGATGATCAATCCTATCGGTATTAAAAAGTGAAGCCCTTCGCTTAATCCCATGCACCTCATAACCTTTTTTTAGCAAAAACTCCGATAAATACGCTCCATCTTGCCCTGTAACACCTGTGATTAATGCCTTTTTTCCCATTTTTACCCCTTATCAATAATATTTAATAGATTTTCCTCTGCCTTAGCCCTGTAAGCAAAAAGGCGATGATAGTTATCTTTAATGGCTTCCAAACGACTTTCATATTCTTCTTTTGTGCAGAGTTTAATAAGTTTGTCTATATCTACATTTTTATCGATTTTTATAATGCCATCAGCATTAAAAAACTCATCGATTTTTGTCGCACCAAGGTAGAGCGGAATCGTCATTGAAGCAAAGCAATCTAGAATCTTCTCTGTCCAATAATACGAGGAAATATGATTTTCTACTATGATAGAGAAGCGGTATTTTTCTAAAGACTTTGATTTAAAGGGTATTTCTTGTCCTCCATTAAATCTTCCAAAAACATCAACCTTGCCACTTTTTAAAGCTCTATGGGCGATTTCGTGTCTGATATGATGAATAGGCGTTAAGAGCTTATGCGAACACATCATAGAAATATCTTTATCTTTGAACAAATAAAGCTCCTCATCAACTCTGACATTATCTTTTTGTCCATTTTTAGGTCTTTCATTACCATACCATACGCTCCAATAAGGCACAAACCTCGCGTTAGGCAAGGTATCAAGCAAAATATCAGAATGTGTCAAAACCAAATCGAAATCCTTGCCTAAGCCTTGCTTTTCAAACATCGTATGAATCTCTGGTTTAATAGCTGGAGGTTCTGCAAGTCGTGCGTATTTTTTAGTAGGATTCCCAATGGTTTCCAAACAGCAATCATCGTGATAAAAATGCGTAGGTAAGGCAATATTGTGCATGTCATAATAAATTTTCTCCCCCCCCCCCGCAATAATAATCTGATCTTGCGAAGAAAACGCGTAATTTTTCACCTTGAGCGTTATAAAGTGCTGGGGGATTAGGGTTAAAACTCCAAGGTGAGGGAACATATAAATAATGTTTTCCATACTCTTCATTTCTCATACGCAAAAAAGTTTCATTTTGTGAAGATAAAGTTTTGCGAATCTTATGTCTTAGGGTTTTTGAAGGGACAAATGCAGATAAAAAATTCGCTAAACCTGTGTAGATTCTGCTTTGAATGTATTGCAATACAATGTCAATAAAATTGGTATCTTCTAGTTTGATTCTCATTATTCTCTCCCAAAGTCATCGTTAAATCGGATAATATCATCTTCTTGTGTGTATTCTCCCACTTGTGCTTCAATCAACACTACTGGGATTTTACCCTCGTTGCTTAGTCGATGCACCTCGCCCATTTTGATATAAGTTGATTCATTAGGACGCACGAGTTTTGTCTCATCACCCACACGCACGGTAGCCGTCCCACTGACAACAATCCAATGTTCATTGCGATGAAAATGTTTTTGCAAGCTCAAACGTTTGCCGGGTTTGACAACAATCTTTTTGAGCTTGTATCCCTGAGAATCTTCTAGTATCGTGTAAGTCCCCCAAGGACGATGAGTTGTTAGGTGTGTTTTGCAAATCTCATTATCCCCTAATGCCTTGACAATTTCTTTGATTCTCTGACTTTGTCCTCTTTTGCTGACTATCAAGGCATCTCCGGTGTCAATTACGATGCAATCTTGCATACCCACAAGAGAAATCAGTTTGTTTTGATTATGTGAGATGATGAGGTTATGATGAGAATCTAGCGACATACAATGCGCTAAAATCGCATTGCCTTGCTCGTCTTTTTCTAATTCTTGATAGAGTGCATCAAAACTCCCCACATCACTCCATGACATTTGACTAGGGATTACTTTGCATATTTTGGATTTTTCCATTACTGCATAATCAATGCTTTGCTCCTCTATCTCTTTCATAGAATCAAAGTCAATGCGTATTAAGTTTTCTTCTCTTTTAGCTGTTTCTAAGGCTTTTTGGGATTTGCTTAGAATCTCCGGGCAGTATTTTTGCATCTCTTGGAGCAAAGTCTCTACCTTGAAACAAAAAATCCCTGCATTCCAAAGAAAATTTTTTGATTGGCAGTATTCTTGTGCTTGAGAGAGATTAGGTTTTTCGTAGAAAGATTCTACTTGGAAATTTTCTCCCATTTTGATATAGCCAAATCCTGTCTCGGGATATTGAGGAATGATACCAAAAGTAACTAAAAACCCCTCTTTGGCAAAAGTTTGCGCTTTGCTAACAGCTTCTTGATAAGCTTTTACATCTTTGATAAGATGATCACTCGGAGTTACTAATACAATCTCATCTAAAGGCAAGGTCAGACAAGCCAAAGCAATAGCAGGAGCGGTATTTTTGGCTAGAGGTTCGAGTAGAAAATTACATTTTTTATCAATCTCTGCGACTTGATCTAAGGCTAAAAAATATTGCTCTGTATTTAAGACGACAAGTGTTTTTTCCGCACATTGTAGATTTCTTTCTAAAGTCAGCTGAAAGAATGATTTATTATCAAAAAATTTAATAAATTGTTTAGGCATCAATTTTCGACTTAGCGGGAAAAGCCTACTCCCAGAACCACCACACAAGATAATATTCGTCATTTAAGCCTCCAAAAATGCCAAATGAGAATCTTTAGGCTTTGATAGGTGTAGTGAGTTTAGATAGGTAGCGGATTGTTTAGAGGGATAAAAATAATGTTGGGGGTTAATTATATATTGCGAATGTTTCTTGCCATTAGAAAATAGATTCTCTTGCCCCCCCCCCCGCTACTTTATCAAGCTTTTTTGCATTGTTGATAGGGATTGCAGGTCTAAGTTGTTTAATCTTTTTCAATTTTACTCCTAAAATTTATTATTCAAGTGGGATTAAGGCAAGATTCTATCATAAATAATCTTAGTTTTGTAAAGATGATTTTATGATTTATTTGCAAGATTTTCATTGAGAATCTTTGCCATTATCAAATATCGAGATTCTGTAAAGTGAAAGATTTATAGAATCTACCATTATTGCATTTATCCTAAAATGATGCTTTTTTCTGCTTTGGGGATAAATTCTCCGATAATATTAGCCTTATACATTCCTGCTTGACGCAATTCATACACAAAATCTTTTGCTGTTTCAAAAGGTAATGCAAAAAGCAAGCCGCCAGAAGTTTGAGCATCATAATAATAGATGTCATCTTGTAAATCACAACGGATTTTTACAAATTTTTCTAAGGCTTTTTTATTTTCATACGAGCCTCCGGGCACGATGCCTATTTGCGCTATTGATTGTGTTTGCTCAAAAAGAGGGATTTCAGAAGTGTAAAGTAGCATACTTTTGTCGGCTTGTGATTTTCCACACATTTCGTAGCTGTGTCCGATTAGTCCAAATCCTGTAATGTCAGTGCAAGCGTGGATTTCATAATTTTGTGCAATGCGTGAGGCTTGTAGATTAAGCATCACCATAGCTTCCGTAACTTCTGAAGCATCATCAAGCATATCTGCTTTGATTGCAGTCGTAAGGATACCGCTCCCTATGGGTTTGGTTAGCACAAGCACATCGCCAATTTGCCCTGTATGATTACGCCAAATCTTATTTTTATGCACAATGCCATTCACCGATAAGCCGTATTTTTGCTCTCTGTCCTTAATGGTATGCCCGCCAAGAAGCAAGGCATTAGCTTGAGTGATTTTATCTAATCCACCTCTTAGAATCTCTCCTGCGATTTTAGCATCGAAATGTTCGCTATCCCACATAAGAAGATTCAGAGCAGATTTTGCAACTCCTCCCATCGCAAAAATATCACTTAAGGCATTAGCTGCAGCAATTTGTCCATAGACAAAGGGATCATCGACTACAGGCGTGATAAAATCTACACTTGAGAGCATTGCGTATTCATCATTTGAATGATAGAGCATTGCACCGCAGTCTTCATTGCTTTCAAAGCCTGTAATAAGTAAATCATTCGATGCTTGTGTGAGATGACTAGCAATTTGTGATAAGTCTTCCAGACCCACTTTAGCTGCTCACCCTGCGCATTGAATATATTGTGTAAGTTTGATAGGTGCTTGTGGCATCAATGTCCTTAAAGTGAGATGAGACTATCAGAACGAATCATATTCTGTATAGCTTCCAATGAATTGCCAATCATTCCGACTTTTAATCGTTCTGTGAGGGCAAAGTAGCTCAAACACGAACCACAGGAATAAATCTCAACACCTTGTCTTTCAAGTTCTTTGAGAGCCTCGACAATCTCGGTATTATCGACTTCTTTATTATCTGTGGTAAGTAAAACACCTCGATTAATAAACAGAATCTTTTGCGGCAAGACTTCGGCATTAAGAAGTGCTTTGATAAAACCATTAATTAACATACCGCCAAGCTCTCCTTCGCCTACGCGATCATTTTTGATAAGCATCATTTTAGGCACGATTTTTTCAATACTGCTTTGGGTTTTCTTTTTATCGATTTTGTTTTTAAGAATAATCATAAATTGTTCATCTCGTCCGAATCCTACTTCAAACTCATAGCCTTCCGAGCTTAAAAAACGCATTAGATTTTCTTTAGATGAGGGGGAATTGCCAATGATTTCATAAGTATGAAGTTTTAATAAATGCTCATTGACACCAGAGAGAGCCTTTTTAGTTTTTACAACAGGTTCAGGGCAAGCCAAATCACGCACATCAATTTGTATGGTATTGTTGTTATTCATTACTAAGCCTTTGATTTGAATGAGGTTTATTTTGCAGAAATTATACCAAAAATTAATCATCATTAAGCTTCATTTTATTTCTAAAATCATGGTGAAAACTATAAAAAATTTGAAGTATTTTAAAGAGGAAAAGTGAGTGAGATTCTAAAGATTTTGAAATTTATTGCTGAAGTAATAATCCCTTGAGAATCTCTCAAGGGATTAAATTTTAAAGTGCAAAGTTTTGCATCAAATGGAAGTTAAGATAAGTGTAAATATCATCTTTCTTGCCATCAAGTTTTTTAGGTGCGATTTCAAGGTATTCTTGCGCAGTAGGTAATCTTCCAAGCATTGCACACACACCGCCGAGTTCGGCACTTCCTAGATACACTTGTGCTCCTTTACCCATACGATTGTCAAAGTTTCTTGTTGAAGTTGAGAATACGACCGCATTATCTCGCACACGAGCTTGATTACCCATACACAAGCTGCAGCCCGGAGCTTCTAGTCTCGCACCTGCTGCGCCAAAGAGTGAGAAATAGCCTTCTTTTGTGAGTTGTTTTTCGTCCATTTTTGTCGGAGGTGCGATCCAAATCTGTGTCTTGCTTTGCCCTTCATTTTTGACGATTTCACCGAATGCTCTAAAATGACCAATATTTGTCATACAGCTACCGATAAAGACTTCATCAATATTATGAGGGCGTTTGGGGTTGGCAAGAATTTCACTTAATGTCGCCACATCATCAGGATCGTTAGGGCAAGCCAAAATGGGTTCTTTAATATCTGCTAGATCAATTTCAATCACCGCAGCATATTCTGCATCACTATCAGGCTCTAAAAGTTGGGGATTTGCAATCCATTCTTTCATTTTGTCTGCTCGGCGTTGAAGTGTTTTAGCATCTTGGTAGCCATTTTTGATCATTGCTTCGATTAATTTGATATTTGAGCTTAGATATTCAATAATAGGTTCTTTATTGAGACGCACGCTACACGCTGCAGCACTTCTTTCTGCACTCGCATCACTAAGTTCAAAGGCTTGTTCAACTTTTAAATCTCCTAAACCTTCGATTTCAAGGATTCTACCGCTGAAAATATTTTTCTTGCCTTTTTTCTCGACTGTTAGAAGTCCTTGTTTAATAGCGTAATAGGGGATTGCATTGACTAAGTCTCTTAAAGTGATGCCCGGATTGAGCTTACCTTTGAATCTTACAAGCACAGATTCTGGCATATCAAGAGGCATTGAGCCAGTAACTGCAGCAAAAGCAATCAAACCACTTCCTGCGGGGAAGCTGATGCCGATAGGGAAGCGCGTATGAGAATCTCCACCCGTTCCTACAGTGTCAGGCAAACACATACGATTAAGCCATGAGTGAATCACGCCATCTTTAGGACGCAAAGCGACACCACCGCGTTCAGAAATAAAGTTTGGCAAAGTTGCATGAAGGCTAACATCAGCAGGTTTAGGATAGGCAGCAGTGTGGCAGAAGCTTTGTAAAACAAAATCAGCCCCAAAACTCAATGCTGCAAGCTCTTTGATTTCATCGCGTGTCATTGCTCCTGTGGTATCTTGACTACCCACGGTGGTAGTTTTAGGCTCACAATATGTGCCCGGACGGATTCCCTCTACGCCACAAGCTCGTCCTACCATTTTTTGTGCAAGAGTATATCCTTTGTTGCTTGATTCGGGTTTGGGAGCTTGTTTGAACACATCACTTGCTCCGAGTTTGAGATATTCTCTTGCTTTAGCTGTAAGTCCTCGTCCGATAATGAGAGGGATTCTCCCGCCGGATCGAATCTCATCTGCAATCGTAATAGGTTGGAGGTTAAAGGTCGCTACGACTTTGCCTTCTTTTACAATTTCGCCTTTTTTTGTGTTGATTTCGATAATATCGCCGTCTTTGAGCTCGCTTACATCTGCAACGATTGGGAGTGCTCCACTATCTTCGCAAGTGTTAAAGAAAATAGGAGCTATAACGCCACCGATAACAATACCACCACTTTTTTTATTGGGGATATAAGGAATCTCTTTACCAAAATGCCACATTATAGAGTTACAGGCAGATTTTCGGCTACTTCCTGTCCCGACTACATCACCTACATACGCAACAACTGCATTGTTTTCTTGTGCTTTTTTCTTTGCGGATTCTATGCGTTGTTCAAAATTTTCAATCCGACTTTTAAGCATGGCTTTTGCATGTAAAGGAATATCACTTCGAGTAAAAGCATCTCCTGCAGGGCTTAAATCATCGGTATTTGTTTCTCCATCAATTTTAAAAACGCAAACTTTAATGGTTTCGCTCAAACCTTCTCTTGATTTAAACCACTCTGCATCTGCCCATGATTGGATAATTTCTTGAGAAAGCGGCGAATTGAGTGCGGCAATTTTTTCGAAATTATCATACACGAGAAGTGTGTGTTTTAGCGCATTTGCGCATGCCTTAGCAAGTGAAGAATCACTTAAAGATAAACCTTGAATAAGAGGTTGAACATTGTATCCACCTAGCATTGTGCCAAGATATTTGACTGCCTCATCGGGAGTAAAAGCCCAACCTTGAGTATTTTTTAATAAAATCTCACCTAAAAATTCCGCTTTTAGCTGTGCAGAAGCATCAACACCCGGATTGACACGATGAATCAAAAGCTCTTTAGCAAAGCTTTTTTGATCACTTGATACACTATTGTCTTTACATATTTCAATAGCGATTCTCGTTTGGTCAATATTTAAAGGCAAAGGTGGAATACCTTGCGCTTCTCTTTGAGCTTTTTGCGCCTCATACTCTTTGATGAAATTTGTAAAATCTTCCCTCATTTTTTCTCCTTACACATTGATTTGTTGTCAAGATTTAAGACAAAACCTTATATAATGGTTTGTTCTATTATAGAATAAAAATACTAAAATAGAATAAAAATAATAAACAAATTAGGAGGAAAGTAAAATGAAAGTTGTCCAAAATATGACTGAACTTATAGGTGATACACCTATTATGAAACTTAACAAGATCTCTCAACAATGCGGTGCTAATATCTTCGGAAAGTGTGAGTTTCTTAATCCCAATAGTTCAATCAAGGACAGAATCGCTTTATCAATGATTAAAGAGGGTTTGGAAAGCGGGCGTATTAAACCGGATACGACTATTATTGAGCCTACAAGCGGTAATACAGGTGTGGGCTTAGCGGGGGTATGTGCGAGTATGGGGCTTAAGCTTATTATTACAATGCCTGAATCGATGAGTTTAGAAAGACGCATTGTGATGAAAGCTTTTGGTGCAATACTAGAACTCACACCTGCAAGCAAAGGTATGAAAGGGGCAGTTGAGCGAGCTGATGAGCTTCATAAGGAGATTCCTAATTCTGTGATTTTGCAACAATTTCAGAATCCTGCCAATCCAATGATACATAAAGTAACAACTGCTCAAGAGATACTCAAAAGCTTCGAAGGAGAAAAAATTGATGTATTTTTAGCGGGTGTAGGCACAGGCGGAAGTATTACGGGTATAGGGGAAGTGCTTAAAGAAGCTTATCCGGATATTCAAATTGTCGCTATTGAGCCAAAAGATTCTCCTGTGCTTAGCGGAGGGAGTCCAGCACCTCATAAGATTCAAGGGATTGGAGCAGGATTTGTGCCTGATGTGTTGAATACAAAAATCTATGACAGAATCTTACAAGTTGCCAATGAAGATGCGTTTCAGACTGCTCAAGTGATCGCAGTTCAAGAAGGTTTGTTGGTCGGTATTTCAAGCGGTGCGAATGTATTTGGCGCAATGACTTTGGCAAAAGAATTTCCGGGCAAAAATATCTTAACGCTTCTCAATGATACAGGTGAGCGTTATTTAAGCACAGAGCTTTTTATTTGACAAAAGAGCTAGTCGTTTTTAAGTGTCATTAATGAAATCATCAAAGATTCTCAAGGCATTTTTTACTCCACTTTTAGAAGTGGAGTATGATAAACTTGAAACATTGCGTCATCAAACAATCCTCGCACCTAAGACTTTGTATTTTGATTTTACCGCTTCGGGTCTTGCTTATAAAAATATTCAAAAACGCATCGCAACTATTTTGCCTTATTATGCTAATACGCATTCACATTTTGCTTACAATGCGCATTTAATGAGTGATCTTTATGAGCAAGCTAAAGAGCGTATCAAGCAATCTTTAGGCTTGGACGAAGATTTTGTTTTGATCGCTGGAGGTAATGGGGCGAGTTTTGGGATTAAGAAATTTCAAGAAATTATGGGTATTTATATCCCACCCAAAAGTTTGGAGCGTTTGGGAATTCGCAAAGAGAAGATTCAAAAAATGCCCGATGTGGTGATTACTTCTTATGAGCATCACTCTAATGAAATCAGTTATCGTGAGGGATTGTGCCATGTGCATAAAATCAAGCTTAATGATAAGGGTTTGTTTGATGTGAATGATCTTTGTTATCTTTTGCAACAACTCAAAAAACCTATCGCTTCTCTTTCGGTAGCGTCAAATGTAACCGGAATGCTTACGCCTTTGGATCAGTGTGTGCCACTTTTGAGACAATCTCAAAGCGTGATAGCATTAGATATGGCAAGTTCTTCGGCATATCTAAATGTAGAATCTCATCATTTTGATGCAGCATTTCTTGCCCCACATAAATTGCTTGGAGGTATTGGTTCGTGTGGAATCTTGGCTATAAGAAAAGCGTTGATTGATACGCATTTGCCTCCAAGTTTTGGTGGAGGAGGGGTGATTGAATATGCTAACGATCACGAACACCTTTATATCAAAGATTGCGATTCTCGAGAGGAAGCTGGGACACCACCGATTATAGGGATTCTCTATGCTGCTTTAGCGTATCAGCTACGTGATGAAGTCGGTTTGAAATGGATCAGAATTAGAGAAAAGATTCTCACACAAGCATTTCTGTATGAGCTTTCAAAAATTCCTGCTGTGAGTATTTATGGGAATCTTGAAGAGGAACGATTAGGGATTGTGAGCTTTAATGTGGGTTCAATTTCCCCTCTTGATTTATGCGCAATATTAAGTCATAAGTTTGGGATTCAGACGCGTGCTGGCTGTAGTTGTGCCGGTCCCTATGGGCATTATTTGATAGCAGAGGGAAGTGAAAATAAAAAACCAATGTGGCTTCGGGTAAGTATCCATTATACGCATACGATTGAGGATATTGAGTATTTTATCAATTCCCTCAAAAATGCCATTCAGATTCTAAGACATTAAACTCTAAAAAGCTTTTGTAGTCAAAAACTATTTGAGAATCTTAAAAGATTCTATGCAAATTCGACACTCCATATTGTTAGCTTAAGAAGTATCCAAATTGGAATGCTTATCACATAGATTAAAAATACAAGTGGCATTTTGGATTGGAAGCTACGCGAAAATAGAAACACAACAAAAAAGAGCGTAAAGAAAAATAAACTACTAAGCACAGAATGAAGCAAATTGCTTACTTCTTTTGTGGTGATCTGTGCTGATGCTGCCATACCACTAAGCATTTCTTCTAGCTCTACGCCTGTGCCAAGATTTACATCTCCCCATAAAATCAATTTGCAATACCAACATAAAGCAATAACTGCAACGTAAGACATTAGTAAAGAAATTCTAAAAGTCTCTTTCTTGAAATAAAGTATAAGAGCTGTCGTAAATAGGGCTGTAATAAAAAGATTTGCAATTTCTTCATGGGCTAATATTCTAAAAATGAGATACTCAAGTAGTAATAGAACAATAGCTAGGTATTTGCATATTTTTTGAAAAAAGCTGAAATTTTCTGCTTTGGTGAAGTTAAAATCAAAATTTTTGAGGATTCTATGGGTTTCTTTAGTATCTGTATTGGTATTCATTTTTCCCTTAATGTGTGTTATGGCTTTTAATCTAGCACAAAACCCAATACCACATTAAGATTCTAGAACCTCAAATGTGGTATTGGAACTTCAAAAGCTAAAATTCACTCTTATCCCTAAAACCTCTTCTTATTCACATCATCTAAAATATCTTTAGCAACCTTATCTACTCTCTCACTGATTTCAGAGCTTGCATTAGCAATCTCTACATTCTCTTGTGTAACAGATTCTAAATGAGAGATAGCTTCATTGATTTGAGTAACACCTGTGGTTTGTTCTCTAATGCTTTCTCCCATATCATTGATAGATTGCACGAGAAGATTTGTATTGGCTTCTATTTCTCCTAAAGACTTTTGAGTTCTTTCTGCAAGTTTTCTTACTTCATCAGCAACGACTGCGAATCCTCTGCCGTGTTCTCCTGCTCTTGCTGCTTCAATAGCTGCATTAAGAGCTAAGAGATTAGTTTGGTCTGCAATGTCTCGGATAATACCAATCACACTCTTAATGTCTTCACTTTGTTGAATCACTTCTCCTGTCTTACCACTGACATTTTGCATTGATGAAGTGATCTCTTCTACTGCTTGAGCAGTTTGTTCTAAACTGCTTGCTTGAGAATTAGTAAGGTTAGTAAGATTAGTAACTGCTTCTGCAAGAGACTTTGCTTCTTCAGAAAGTGTGTGAGCAAAATCAGAGCTTGTGCGAAGCATTTTTCTGATTTCTTCTCCTAATGTGTTGGTTACGACTTCTACTCTTCCGTTAGCATTTTTTACTTCTGTGGTAAAGTCTAATTTGGTGTAGGAGTCAAAGACTCGTGAAATCTCATTAGTGTCTGAACCAATCTTGCTTTGTAATTCATCAAGCATATGATTAAGCACATTTTTGAGTTCATTGAGTTGAGGATTATGAGGAGATTTAGTGATTCTTGCAGTGAAGTCTCCAGATTCTATTGCTTTTGCAGTTTGGACAGATTGTTCTACTGCATGAGAATCTTGCTCTAGTCCTTTTTGTGTTTTTTCAATGTTGTCGTTGATGGCTAATCCCATTTTTCCTAATTCATCTTGGGCAATGATTCTAAGAGGTTTAGGTGCTTCTTTACTTTCGTGATTAAGATATTTGAAGAACGCAAAGAGTGTGTCAGAGATATGATGAATCCTACTGGCAATAGTCGAACGAGTATAGACAAAAATAAACAATGCAATTACTACGACGGTAAGCAGACCTGCAATAGTTAAAAGTAGTCTCAAGTCTTGGACAGGTTGTTCGATAGATTCATAAGGAGCGACAGAGGCGATTGTCCAATATTCATTTGTGCCGGGCCATAATTCAAAAGTAGATAACGCAACTTTTGACCAATCTCCTCTTAGATTGGTGTAATCATAAATGCCATCTGTATGATTTGCAACAGCCTGAATTAGCGCAGTTGTATGGGGTTGAGGATTGAGCTCATTTAAATTTTTGAGTCGTGTTTGTAAATATTGCTCAACATTGGAGTTAAAAATTATGATACCATCTTTGTTTAAAACAAAACGTTGTGATTTTTCAAAAGTATCTAAAATGGAGTTTGCCAAACGTTTTTCTATAATTTCAAGATCTAAGAAATTCCCTACAATCCCTATTGTATTGCCTGAAGCATCGATGATAGGGACAATTACTCCTTTGATGTAGAATTTTTGACCTTTAATTTCTACATCATGAGAAGGAGTCATTGAGAGCTTATTGCTGTTGATGTTTTGCATGATCGAAGGTATTTGTTTAAGCAACTCCGTAGGCAAAGTAAAAATATCTACCCCACCTTCGCTTGAAGGATTTTTGTCAATACCCATAATTGCAAATTCTCCTGTGGGAAGGGTGCTTGAAGTGCGCAAATGTGTATTTGTATATGCCTTATTCATAATAATAAATCCACCAGCAGAATAACGATTGACATCAATCATATTGCTAAGGACAGCCTTTAAAAGTCGTTCATCAGGTTTTATATCTTCATCAAGCATTGCATCAATGCTACTTTGTGTGGTTAATGTCGTGGCATAAATCTCATCAACATAACCAGAAAGAAAGTTTTTGTAACGGACAGCAGTGTTGGAGAGTAGCTTCTCACTTTCCGTGATTAAGATTTTTTTTGAAGTGATAGAGACGACGACGCTCATTCCAATGATACATAAAACTATTACCAAACAGATTGAAAAAATAATCTTTGCAGCTATAGAAAATCTATTGTAGAAACCCATAGAATCCTCCTTAACAATATTTTGTGTTGTTATTTGATTGTTGAGTTTGAGTTTTTAGGATTATTAAAAACTCAAAATGGAATTTTAAACCTTTAAATATTTATTTAAAATTCTTTTTTTTTTTTTTTGTAAAGATTATCATTAAGATGTGAGATTTTGTAACAATAGCGTATATATTTTTGCACTAAAATCTTTCGCATTTGGAAGACTTCCTCCCTCAAGGATTAACGCGGTATCATAGAGCAAAGAAGCACTTTGAGAGATTTCTTCATCGTCTGAATCTTTAAGTTTTTCAAAAATAGGGTGCGCAATGTTGATTTGAAGAGTAGGCTTGTTTTCGGGGATTTTTTGCCCCATTTGAGCCATTAAGGAACTCATCATAGGATTAGCGTCTTCTTTAATTAGTGTCAGTGGAGAATCCCCCAATGCGGAGAGTTTGACATCAGCAATGCGTTCGCCTAATGTGTCTTTGAATCCTTTTATGACTTTCTCAAAGATTTTTTGTGTGTTTTCATCAATACTTTCTTCACCTAATTCTTCAAGGGCTTCTTTAGAATTAATGCTTTTAAGTGGTGTTTTGTCAAACTCACCCACCATTGGCATAACAATCGCATCGACTTCATCACTCAATAGCAACACATCAAAGCCCTTTTGCTCGAATTTTTCCAAAAGCGGTGTGTTTTTGATAGAATCTTTATTTTCACCCAAAAGGTAATAAATGCTTTTTTGGTCCGCTCCCATTGATTCTTTATAGCTTTTTAATGAAAGATTTTGTTTCTTGAGTGAATCAAACCGCAAAAGCTCGAGAATCTTCTCTTTGTTTTCATAGTCGCTGTAAAGCCCCTCTTTGAGCACTCGTCCAAATTGAGTATAAAAATCTTCATAGACCTTTTCATCTTTGCTGATTTGTGCGATTTCATTGAGAATCTTCTTTGTTGAAGCAGATTTGATATTCGCGAGAATCTTATTTTGTTGGAGGATTTCTCTACTTACATTGAGCGGTAAGTCTTCGCTATCAATCACCCCTCGAATGAAACGCAAATAAGGTGGTAAAAGCTCTTTGTCATCATCGGTAATAAAGACGCGTTTGACATAGAGTTTGACACCGGATTGATAATCCACGCGATAAAGATCAAAAGGAGCAGTTTTAGGGATATAAAAAAGTGTAGTGTATTCAAGATTCCCCTCGACTTTGGTGTGAATCCAACGCAATGGCTCGGAATTGTCGTGCGAGAGATTGGAGTAAAATTCTTGATAATCTTTGTCTTTGAGTTCAGCTTTGGGAATCTTCCACAAGGCTTTTGCAATATTTACTTGCTCTTCTTTTTCTGTTTTGACTTCTTTTTTGTCATCACCCTCACCCTCGAAGTTTGATTCTGTATAATGTAAATAAATAGGGAAAGCAATGTGTTCAGAATATTTATGAATAATGTTTTCAATTTCCCAACGCGAAGCAAAATGCACATCATCATCACGGAGATAAAGTGTGATTTGTGTGCCGTGTGTTTCTTTAATACATTCACCGATTTCGTATTCTCCTTGACCTTCACTCACCCAAGCAAAAGCTTTTTGCGCACCTGCGCGTTTGCTTTGCACGACTACACGATGAGCGACCATAAATGCAGAATAGAATCCTACGCCGAATTGCCCAATGAGTGCAGAATCCTTTTTCTTATCACCGCTAAGTTGGGCAAGGAAGCTTTTTGTGCCAGATTTGGCGATAATGCCTAGATTCTCCATCATATCAATTTCACTCATACCGACACCATTATCTTCAATCGTGATGATTTTTTTGTCTTGGTCAAATGAAATATCAATACGCGGCGTGAATGTGAGATTTTTTAACTCATCTTGAGTAAGCGTGAGGTAAGAAAGTTTATCAAGTGCATCAGAGGCATTACTGATAAGCTCTCTTAAGAAGATTTCTTTGTTGGAATACAAAGAGTGAATCATAAGATCCAAAAGTTGCGCAATTTCAGTTTGAAAGGAATGTTTGGTTGCCATTGTTTTCTCCTTTTGTAAAATATTTCTTAAAATAAAAAACGCAATTAAAGCAAAAAGTGTTTTAATGTTTTATTATTTTTAAGATTCTATTTTGCAAAATCCTTACATAATTTACTTACATAAAGTTGTATTTTGTATTTCTAGTATCTTGTCTGTTTGTAATGCAATGGGAATATACTTTTTTTCTAACCACATATCATGACAATAATCACACGCTTGAAAAAAGCTTTGGGCATAGAATTCGATGATTCTTGTTTTTAGATTAGAATCTGAAAGATTGATAAAATCTCCCTCAAACTCTTTAAGACCACGCAAACGAGAAAGCGAGCTTGCAATGGGACACACAAACAAAGCACCGCTTGGCGCAATATTTTTTTCACCACTTGTAATTCCCTCATTACTCATAAGGCTCACACAAGGCATCATACAAGCCTTAAAATTGCATATTATCTCTTCTTTTGTGCGGTTACGCTTGTAGATTCTGCCCGGATCCCACCATGAAGAATTGTTGTTTGTCCAAAGCACATAATAGGGGATATTGTGTGTATTAAGCTGATTAATAAGTGCTTCTCGTTTTAAGGGAATCTTGAGATTAGCAGAGGCACTATAATCAGATATATGAACTTCTACATTTAGGCAAGCATTCAATGCGTGGAGTGCTTCTTGTCTGAAGAGCAGAGTGCCATTTGTAACGATATTAAAACAAAGTAGCTTCTCTTGCTTGCCAAGATAAGTAATGATTTTATCAAGATCTTTAAATAATAATGGCTCTCCGCCAATAATGCGAATGCTTTGTATTGAATCTATGGCTGTGAAAAGTTTATCTAATGCTTGTGTTATACCCTCAATCGTGCAAGTGTATTGATTTTTGGGGTGAAAATATTGCATAAGGTTATTGCAAGATTCACAACGCAATGTGCATTTTGTGGTCAAAACAAGCTCAAAATAAGGAATATCTACTTTGCCAAGCTTGAAGCGGAGTGAAAAATAAAAATGAAGCAGTTTTAATGCAGTGTTTTCGTGATGTTTTTGAAGTTTCCTTATCAAATACATAAAGAGTATTGAAAATGTGCGTTTTGGGTATTGTTTGATAATAGCTTTTGCTTTTTTGAATCTTAGTCCTCTGCAGTAGTTGCTTACATAAGTTGCATTGCGTTTTATGTATCGTGCTTTGAAAAGCTTTTTGTCAAAGAGTTTTTTATCTTGGGGGGGGGGGGTAACTTGCTAGCATATTTCTCCTTTGTCTGTGTTTTTTTGAAAATATTGTATCATAAAATCTTATGAAAGTGTGTTGTATCTGCCAAACCGATGCGTGCGGATTATGTATGATTTGTCTTTTTTGGTTGTGCGCGTATGTAAAAACTATAAGATTCTGTAGTAAAATAATCCATAAAAGCAATACACGACAAAAGGACAGAGATTGAAACATATCAAAAGGGCAATCGTATTAGGCGGAGGTGGCTCAAAAGGTTCATATCAAATCGGTGCATGGAAAGCACTTAGGTCTTTAAATATTGATTATGATATTGTTACAGGCACAAGTATTGGAGCGTTTAATGGGGCTTTGATGGTGCAGGGGGATTATGAAAAAGCTTTAGAATTATGGCAAGATATTGATATTGATAAGGTGATGATTAATGGCATTAATCTCCGCACGGATTTAAATTATTATATTGAACACAAAGATAAGCTACTTCCTTTTATAAAAAGCTATAGAGATAATAAAGGTATGGATATAACGCCTTTAAAAACGCTTTTAAATGCTTATGTCGATGAACAAAAGTTTTTCAATTCATCGGTTGATTATGGCTTGGTGAGTGTCAAGATTCCATCATTCCAACCTTGTCAAAAACGCAAAAGCAGTATGACAAAAGAGAATCTAAAGCTATGGATTCTCGCTTCAGCATCGTGTTTCCCTGCATTTCCTATCTGTGAGATTGGTGATGAGGGCTATATCGATGGCGGATATTATGATAATCTCCCGATTGATTTTGCGTGGCAATTAGGTGCGCAAGATGTGATTGCCATTGCGCTTAATCCCAAACCACACAAATACAGCAAGCACCCTTTGGTGCAATGTATCCAGCCAAAAGAGCATTTAGGCGGAATGCTTGATTTTGATAAATCAACGATGAGTGCTAATATCACACTTGGGTATTTGGATACATTAAAAAGCTTTGGCAAGCTTATGGGGCGAGATTTTAGCTTTCATATTTGTGAGATGAGTGCGTATATTCGAGCGTTTCGTTTAAGCTTGACTAGTCTTCTCCAAAGTGAGCTTTTGGCTTATGAGGACACGCTTACTTCGAGTTTGCAAAAGGCATTGGAGTTTCTTACACCGGAGGGGTTTTGGGCATCTACACCTTTAAGCGATAAAGTAATGAATCTTTTAGATTCTCATCATATAGAAGAATGTCTCCTTACTTTGGTTGAATCCCAAATGCAGCATTTTGACGCGCTTCAAATCTATCATCTTCCGGAAGTTTTAGCGCAGATTCAAAGGCATTATACCTCTCCTCTTGAGATAAAGGCACTCTCGCAATATACACAAAATGATAAGCTTTTACTTGAGGCATTTTTCAGAATCTTTCTCCAGCATATTGATATTTGATGATAAAAGATTTTGAAGCAGTGATAAGGAAGATGATTGAAAACTTTTAAAAAAGTCTATATTGAGCTTAGCGATTATTGTGGTTTGCAATGCCATTTTTGCCCACAATCATTGCGAAAAAGCCAAAGAGGCGTAATGGAATTAGCGATGTTTGAGCGTATTTGCTCCCAGCTTGTAGGACGATGTGAGCGCATTTCTTTGCACATACTCGGCGACCCTTTGGCATTAAGAAATATTGAATCTTATATCGAAATCATCAAACATTATCGGTTAAAAGTGGATTTGGTAACCACAGGGCTTTTTTTGCGTGAAAAACACTTTGATATGCTTTTAAATACGCCTTTTGTGCAAGTCGCGTTTTCATTAAGTGCTTTTTTAGCCAATTCCCAACTTTTGCGTTTGGAGCATTTGGAGAGGATATTGGATTTGTGTGATGAGAATCTCAAACGCAATTGTCCTATTTTTATCAATCTTAGAATCCAAACTAACGACATTAAGTGTCATTCACTTTATTTGAGTGAGATTCTAGAATCTATCGCGACACATTTTAGACAATCCTTCCCCTCGCCATTGACGCAACGCATCAAACTCGCACAGAAAATTTTTCTTAACCCTATGCGTTCGTTTGAATGGGTAAATCATCGTCTATCTCCGCAATTTACAGAATCTAACGCTTCACACATTTGCTATGGAGCGAGTAAGCAAATCGGTATTTTGAGTGATGGGAGGCTTGTGCCTTGTTGTATTGATTATGAGGGGAAGGCAAGTTTTGGCAGCCTTGTAGAACAAAATTTAGAGGATATTTTACAGCAACAGCATTTTAAGGATTTTTCTCATCAACTTTTAAAAGGTATCCCTCCTTGTCAATTATGTCAAGAATGCACATACCCACAGAATCATCGTATAAATATTAAATAATAAAATTTATGGAATTATTTTTGCTCTAGTCCTTACAAGATAATCCAAAGGAAATGGGAAGTAACTTGAAAAGGGATTTTATGAGAAAAATACTGATGTTTCTGTTATGCCTAGTAGGGCTAGAGAGTTCGCTTTATAGTATTGATGTAGGTCGTTGGCTACTTACAGGAGAACCTAGCGGTCATATGGGAATGTATTATCAAGGTATGACAGGCGGTGCGCCTACCTTTTTAGATGTGAATGCGTCTTTGGCATACGAGACTTCGCGCTATCAAGGGATCAACATCGGAGGTTCATTTTGGGCAGCGACACCGCTTTTTCAATCTCATTCGGGTGATTTTTCAGATGTCAAGAAAAATTTTGTTTTTACAGAGTTATATGCGAGTTTTGTGAATCCCAACAGATTGAGTGCGTATGTGGGGAGATTCCATACAGATAGTGAATGGATTAAGCATTATGTTCAAGGTGCGGAGATTAATTATGATGATATTCAGAATCTCAAGCTTGACCTTATATGGGCATGGAAAGAAGCGTATGTAACAGAATACCGAATGGATAATTATTATAACCCTTACGGAAGTATCGGAGCGATATATTTTGGTGCTACACTTGACCTCCCCGAAACTCCCTTAAAAATCACACCTTATTTTTATGCTGCTCCATCGACTTTTGCTTCTTTTGGTGCAAAAATTACTATTGAAATGTATGCAAGAAGTGTTCTTTTATATGGGAAAATGCACTTTTTATCTTATATAAGCCGCAGTGATAAAGTGATTGATCATGCTTCTAATAAAGGTAATGGTGGGTTTGTGTGGTTTGAAGGTGGTGCGCGATGGGAAGGGCTTAGTGCTGGCGGTGGAGTGATCTCTGTAGCAGAAAATGGTGCTACGGGAATCGATGCTTTTGGGCAAAGCAGTTACTTTGAAAGAAGAGAGGGTTTATTTTATTCTAACGCCACTACCTTGTATGGTTTCCTAGAATATGATATAAAACAATACTTGCAACTAGATTCTGCAATCAGACATACAGGAATCGGTAGCAAGAGGATTTTTAATTGGGAAGTGGGAATCTCATCACGTCCTGTTCCTAATATAAAAATTGGCGCAAAAATTATAGGAATGATAAATACTGCCGATTTTACACTTGATAATTCAATTTTTGCAAATGACGGCAGGAATTATCTTTTGACTCGAGTTTTCGGTCAGGTGAATTTCTAAATAGATAAAGGAGTTTAAGATGAAAAAATTGTATGTTTCAGTAGCAGTAGCATCTGCTTTGGCTGTGAGTGCAAGTGCTGTAGAGGTTACACCTTTTGGGCATTTAGGTGCATTTTATCATCAAGGATTCGGTGGGTTAGGCACTGCTGGGAAAGATGGCGAAATTCAAAAAGCATATGCTGATGTAAGCGCAAGAGTAGGGATTGAAGTCGGGCTTGGCTCTGCTTTAGCAATCGGTATCGGTGGCTGGGGAGCTTATCCTTTTTATAGCACAGGAGATCCCGTAAAGACAGGCGATATTGCAATCCCCAAAAATGGCGATGTCTCTGATGCGTATTTGCGCTATGATGGCGGACATCTTCGATTTGTAGTCGGACGCTTTGACATTGGTGAGTTTTATATGGGCAAAGATCGCAAAAATTACACTGGTGTCGATTGGATTTATGGTAACACACAAGGTGCAGCACTTAATGTCGATGGTGGTAAAATCGGACTATGGGCGTATTGGAGAAATTCACAGCTCGGAGCTGGACAAGCTTTCAATCGCTTAGGTTATGAGCTTTCAAGCTTTGATACTTATCAACATATCAAAAAGGCTTCAGGTCTTGGTGAGCTTGCTTCTGTAGGCTTGGACTTTGATTTTGGTGTGTTGAAGATTTCACCTTTTGCTTCTTATTTGACTGAGGGAGATGATAATAAGGCAAAAAATGATGTGCTTAATGCGGGAGCAAAAGCCCTCATCGATCTAGGCAGTGGCTCACTTCGCTCTCTCACGACTTTACGAGCTGTATGGGGTATGAATAATCTTGTCGGCAGTGGTCCTAGTGGTAATGGCTTGACTTTCTGGGTTGATGAAGAGTTGCGATTCAATGACTTTTGGAAACTCGGTGTGGGTTATATCGGACAAAGCGGAGATGCTCCAAATTTACTTAACTTTGGTGACAGAACACGATTCTATGGTTATCGTGGCGGTATGAGTGGTGCGCATGGTGCATGGCAAAGTTTCTATGGTGATTCTACTTACTATGTCTTTGGTGGTATTGACTCTAATCGCATCAATTTAGACTTGCTTTATTCAGGTGGAGATTATAAAGAGCTTTCTGCTGTTGTTGCGTTTAAACTTTGGGAACGCAATCAAATGCACTTCCAAGTGGGTGCTGGATATGTCGGAACCGGAGCACACACTATTGTTTCTAGCAGCGACAAATGGCAACATTCTGCGCTTGCATTCGCAAAATTTGGCTTTTAGAATGTGAGAGAGACATTTCCTTTTGTCAATCTAAAGGCTCAATATCTCGCCTACCAATCAGAGCTTGATGCAAAAATCTCTAAAGTTTTGTCATCAAGTGCTTTTATTATGGGCGAGGAGGTAAGGCTTTGTGAGCAAAGCCTTGCTGTTTTTAGTGGGACGCGTTATGCTAAAACCACATCAAGCGGGACAACCGCCCTTCTTCTTGCACTTCTTGCACTTGGAATCAAACCAAATGATGAAGTGATTACTTCTCCTTTTAGTTTTATCGCTGCAGCTGAAATGATTGCATTTATTGGTGCAAAACCTGTGTTTGTCGATATTGATGAGCGCACTTATCATATTGATGTGCATAAAATCGAATCAGCCATTACTCCAAAAACTAAAGCGATTTTGCCTGTGAGTTTATTTGGAATGCCTTGTGATATGGATTCTATCAATTCGATTGCTTCTTGCTATGCGCTCCCTGTGATTGAAGATGCTGCACAAAGCTTTGGAGCAACTTACAAACAAAAACGCTCTTGTCATCTTAGCACAATAGGCGTTACAAGTTTTTTCCCTTCTAAACCTTTGGGGTGTTATGGTGATGGCGGTGCGGTGTTTTGCGATGATGAAGAAATTGATCATCAAATCACTTTGCTGCGCCATCATGGGCAAAGTGAGCGTTATACGCACCAAATTATCGGTATGAATGCTCGCTTGGATTCTTTGCAGTGTGCTATTTTGAATGTAAAATTACAACATTTTGCAGAGGAGATACGATTGCGCGAAGAAAAGGCAAGATTCTATAATGAGAATCTGCAAGGTGTGATATTGCCTTATATCCCCAAAGATCGTAGCAGCGTGTATGCACAATACTCTATTCGTGCGTGTAATTCTTCTCATTCGCGTCAAAAAATCATAGAATCTTTGCATCAAAAAGGTGTGCCAATAGCCGTGCATTATCCCCTGCCTTTACATTTGCAAGAATGTTTTGCATTTTTGGGATATAAAAAAGGTGATTTTCCTGTGAGTGAGCGTGTGGCTGAAGAGATTTTCTCTCTCCCATTTAGTGCATTTATTACACAAGAAGAGCAAATAAAAGTCATAGAATCATTAAATGCGCTTATGATTTAGCAAAAATTAAATGAGTATTGGCTATAATCATCGTTTTGTAAATTATCTCAAAGGACATTGTATTATGAAAAAAGGTATCCACCCCGAATATGTTCCCTGCAAAGTAACTTGTGTAACAAGTGGCAAACAAATCGAAGTGCTAAGCACAAAAAGTGAATTGCGTATTGATATTTCAAGTTTTTGCCACCCTTTTTATACCGGAAGTGATAAAATCACTGACATCACAGGACGCGTTGAAAAATTTAGACAAAAATACAATATGAAATAAGCTCCGTGCTGACGCTCGTGCCCACGCCCATAGGTAATGTAGAAGATATTACATTAAGGGCGTTACGCGTCTTAAAAGAAGCACAAATTATTCTTTGTGAAGACACAAGAGTAAGCAAAAAGCTCTTTTCTATCCTTGTTTCTCGGGGATTGCTTGAATGTGATACTGAACAAAAGACTTTTCTCCCATTCCATTCTCACAACCAAGATTCATTTTTAGAATCATTAGAATCTGATTTTTTTACCCGTAATGTTGTTTATCTTAGCGATGCAGGAATGCCTTGTATCAGTGATCCCGGTGCAAAACTTGTCGAATTTGCAATCAAAAATCATATCATATTTGATGTTTTACCCGGAGCCTGTGCGCTCAATGTCGCATTCAGTGGGAGCGGTATTGAATCTACCCCCTTTTTCTTTATCGGATTCTTGCCTCATAAAGTCCAAGAGCGTAAAGCAAAGATTCTTCAATTAGTTAATCTGCCCTTACATAGCCCTTATAGTGTTATTTGCTATGAAAGCCCGCATCGGATTCTTGAGACGATTGGCGATATTGCTTTACTTTTACCTCATTTACGGCTTGTCGTGTCAAAAGAGCTCACAAAATTACATCAAAAGCGTTACTTTGGCACAGCAGAGGAAATATATTTAATTCTCAAAGATGCAAATCTTAGCGGTGAATGGGTGGTGATTTTGGATTGTAATAATCCAGAATCTATCCCAGAGGCACACTCTTTAAATTATCAAGAAATATTGATGCTTGATATTCCTCCTAAGATTAAGGCAAAGATTTTAAGCAAAATGACTTCAAAAAGCGTCAAAGAATGCTATGAAGCACTTATTATTGACCCTCAAGAGATTTAGGAAGCCAAGAAAATGATTTTATACGGAAAACAACCTGTGTTTTATGCTTTGCAATCTCATAGAGAATCTATTGAAGAGTTTTACCTTGCTAAAGAATTGCCCAAAGGTGATTTTGCGCGACTTGTTGGGGCTAATAAGCCTATCAAGAGGGTAGATTCTAAAAAAGCTCAAGCTCTTGCAAGAGGTGGTAATCATCAAGGAATCTTAGCAAAAATCACACCACCTTTAGAATCTTCTTTTGATGAGATGAGACAGAAAGATTCTTTGCTCATATTATGCGGTATTACTGATGTGGGTAATGTGGGTTCGATTTTTCGCACAGCCTATGCTTTGGGCGTAGAGGGCATAGTGATTTGTGCGACATTAAGCGAAGTAGCACAAGAAGGTATATTGCGCACTTCTAGTGGAGCATTTTTGGATATGCCTTATTGTTTTTATACGAATGTGTTAGATATACCTAATGAGTTAAAAAATGTTGGATTTAGCTTGTATGGTGCGGATATGCAAGGAAAAGATGAATATAAAGATGAAAGTAAAAAATGGGCTTTGTTTTTAGGGAGTGAATCTCAAGGTTTATCAGCACGATTGAAGCACAAAATGGATAAAATACTTTCCATAAAAATGGAACATCATTTTGATTCACTCAATGTGGCTGTCGCTACGGGAATTTTAATTGATAGGATAAAATATGCAAGATAGAATTGATATGCAAGCTTTGGATAAAAAGCTTCAAGGTTTAAAAAAAATAGGTATTAAGGAAATCAGTAAAAGCACAAAACTTGCAAGTTCAAAGATTGAAGATGTGCTTGAAAAACGCTTTGATAATATTGATAAGGTGCGTGCAAAGGGCTTTATTAATATTTTAGAGCGAGAGTATGGGATTGATTTGAGTGATTGGATTTTGGCTTATCAAGAGCATACGCGTAAAGAAGATATTACTAATGTTTCACAAGTCATTACAAAACAAAATGAAAATGAAGTGGCTAAAGCTGAAGCGCAAAGTGATTCTCAATCTGGCGATGAGGCGATTAAAGAACAAAAGATGAGAGAAAATAAGGTGCTTGATATTACTTTAAAAACAAAGCCCGTTACAAAATCAGATAGTGAATCTTATACTTGGATTTATGGGATTCTCGTATTGATTTTACTTTGTCTCATGGGATATTTTGCCTATAAAGCGTTTATACAGGATTATCAAGAACCTGCCATTCAGAATCAATATCAAAAACCGAGCGTTGCCCCATCTCATACACAAGAACAAGAAGAAGAGGTGCAATCTCAATATGAAGGAATGTTTTTTGATGTCGATGCGCTTCAGCAAAACAATACTTCAGAAGAGCAAAACAATACCTCATCTGATGTAGAGATACGAAGCGGCGAGACTTTAGTAGAAAGCCCTAGTGAAGTAGATTCTCAAAAGACTCCTGCTCCTCAAGAAGAAAAACAAGATACACCTACACAAGCACAAGATTTTGGATTTTTCCAAGCACCTTCTGCTAACGAAGAAAAAGCTGATGAAATAACTAATTCTCTTAATGTTCACACGAGCAATGATAATGTTTTGCATATCCAATCACAAGGTGATTTGTGGCTAGGTGTGATTAATCTTGATACGGGAAGTAAAGAGCAATTTGCCTATCAAAGTCAATATGATATTAAACTCAATGGTCGTATTTTGTTTGTAATGGGGCATAGTAATTTTACTTTGGTGCTTAATGGTAAAGATGTCGAGCATGGCACTAAAGCACCTGTGAGAATGTATTATGATGGTTCAAGCGTTACAGAAATTAATTACACAAAATTTAAGCAACTTAATGGTGGGTTAGAATGGTAAGAAAACTTTTGATGCTTTTAATATGTGCATCGTGTTTGTGTGCAGATATTTTAGACGATAAAGTGCGCAATCTTATCGGCGATCAAAGCTATCAAGTCAATGTCAATTTTATCAATCGTATTTTTGCCAATAAGAATCTGTATTACACTAATGGTCGCTTAGATATGGCAAAAATTGTTTATGCCCTTAAAACTAATGGCTTATTTTCTTCGCGTTTTGGGCAACCTAGTGAAGTCAGACTAAGTTTTAGTGCGCGCACAAGTCCGATATTATTGACTAAAATTATTGATAATATTCTTACAGCAATGGGGTATTCGTATTTTGTTGTGATTAAAGCAGAACACAGCAATGGGCTTTCTACAATAGAATTTTCTTTTAATACCGAACACAGTCCAGATATGGGAATCATCATCGATGAGCTATCACGGCGTGGATTCTTATGTTTGGATATTCAACGCATTAACGCACAAAAATGGGAATATGTTTTGGAGGTAAATGAACCACGACTTCCCAACACGAAGTTTATCAATAAGACTAATACGCTTAGGCTTCGCGAAGCTTCTGGTGAATATTGGCTAAATGTCAATTCAAGTGGAGAGCTTTATATCCAAGCATTAGATTTTCCAAAATGGAATCCTCGTGTGGTGCTTTATGATAAAAATTTAAATATCGTTGATTTGATCGCAAATACAAGTTCTACAGCTTCTTTGAAGGTAAGGATTCCTAATGGAGTGAGTTTTGTGATGATTACAGATTATGATAATTCGGAGAGTTTAAAAAACGGGATTAGCGTTCAATTGCGTTAATGAGAACCTAAAACAAAGGAGGAAGTGATGTTTGATGAGATTCAGTTTGAGAAGATTAAACGCTTGCCTAAATATGTGTTTGCCGCAATTAATGAAATCAAGCTTGAAATGCGCCATAATAATGAAGATGTGATTGATTTTTCAATGGGTAATCCAGACGGAAGCCCACCCGAACATGTGATTGATAAACTTTGTGAATCTGCAAGAAAGGGTAAAAATCAAGGCTATTCAGCAAGTAGAGGCATTTATAAGTTGCGTTTAGCGATTTGCAATTGGTATAAGAAAACCTATGATGTGGATTTAGATCCAGAATCTCAAGTGTGCGTAACAATGGGGAGTAAGGAAGGTTATGTCCATTTGGTGCAAGCAATCACTAATTTAGGTGATAACGCAATTGTCCCTGAACCTGCATATCCGATTCATTATTATGCGTTTATCCTTAATGGAGCGAATGTTTCGACTTTTGGTTTGAAGTGGAATGATGAAATGGAGCTTGATGTAGAAGATTTTTTTGCAAATCTTAAACGCGTGCTCAAAGAAGTGATGCCTAAGCCAAAATTTGTCGTTGTGAATTTTCCTCATAATCCGACTACGATTGTGGCGTATAAGGAATTTTATGAACGTTTAGTCGCAATGGCAAAAGAAGAGCGATTTTATATTATTTCTGATATTGCTTATGCGGAGCTTTGTTTTGATGGATTTAAAACTCCTAGTATATTTGAAGTGCCCGGCGCGACAGATGTCGCTGTGGAAAGCTATACTTTGTCCAAAACCTACAATATGGCAGGTTGGCGTGTGGGATTTTTAGTGGGTAATGCCAAGATGATAGGAGCTTTACAAAAAATCAAGAGTTGGATTGATTATGGAATCTATACTCCAATGCAAATCGCTTCCACGGTGGCATTAGATGGTGATCAATCATGTATTGAAGAAATCAAGGGTAAGTATGAAAAGCGTATGGAAGTCTTGATAAAAGCTTTTGGTGAGGCAGGTTGGGAGATGAAAAAACCTAAAGCAAGTATGTTTATTTGGGCAAAGATTCCTCAATGTGCAGAGAGTTTGGGTAGTTTAGAATTTTCTAAACGACTCTTAAAAGAAGCGAAAATTGCTGTAAGTCCGGGAGTAGGGTTTGGATCTTATGGTGAGGGATATGTGCGTATTGCTTTGATTGAGAATGAAAAGAGAATCCGACAAGCTGCACGCAATCTTAAAGTTTTTCTTAAATCATTTCAATAAGGTGTGATATGTCGCAGCCATTAGTTGTGGGGATAATCGGTTTAGGCACGGTAGGTTCGGCAGTCGCCTCATTGCTTGTGCGTAATCAAGGTGTGATTAAAGCACGAGCTGGAAGAGAAATCGTGCTAAAAAAAGCGATTGTCAGAGATGTGTCAAAGGCTCAAGCAAAACTTGCGGAGCTAGGCATTGCATTGTCTGTAAGCACACGGATTGAAGATTTGCTTGAAGATGCAGAGATTGATGTGGTGATTGAGCTAATGGGGGGTATTGACCTTGCTTATGATATTGCCCAAAAGGTGCTTCGTGCGAATAAAGCGTTTGTTACTGCAAATAAGGCGATGTTAGCTTATCATCGTTATGATATTCAACCCCTTGCTAAGGATTTGGCAATTGGTTTTGAAGCGAGTGTGTGCGGAGGTATCCCTATCATACGCGTTTTGAAAGATGGTTTGAGTGCAAATCATATCGTAGGCATACGCGGGATTCTCAATGGCACGAGTAATTATATTTTGACGCAGATGCTCCAACATCAGCAAAGTTTTTCAGATGCGCTCAAAGATGCTCAAGCACTTGGTTATGCAGAATCTGATCCTACTTTAGATATTAGCGGCGGAGATGCAGGACATAAATTGCTTATCCTTGCATCATTGGCTTATGGGATCAATGCTTTGCCCGAAGAGATTCTGATAGAGGGTATTGAGGGTATCACGCCTGATGATATGGAGTTTGCTAATGAATTTGGCTATGTGATTAAGCTACTTGGAATCGCAAAAAAGACAGATTCTTGTATTGAGTTACGCGTTCACCCTGCAATGATTTCTAAAAATGCGATGATTGCCAAAGTCGATGGCGTAATGAATGGAATCAGCGTCATAGGGGATTGTGTAGGGGAGAGTATGTATTATGGTGCAGGTGCTGGAGGAGAGGCGACAGCAAGTTCTGTCATTAGTGATTTAATCAGCTTTGCACAAGGTAAAAACTCCGTGATGTTAGGCTTTAAACAACCTATTGAAAGTGAAAATACTCAAAGTTTTACGCTTAAAAGCATTGATGACATTTACTCTCGCTATTATATCCGACTATACGCACATGATAAGCCCGGTGTTTTGGGGCAGATTTCACAGATTCTCGGGAATCATAATATTTCTATTAAAGCCTTTTTACAAAAGGAAACAGCAGACAAGAGAATTGCTAAGCTATTGTTTTCAACACATCATAATTACGAGCGCGAGATTAAAGATGCTCTTAATGAATTGGAAAAGCTTGATTTTGTTACACAAAAGCCTTATAAGATTCGTATTGAAGATGAATTAGAGAATCTTTAATGAGTAGGGAAAAGGGCAAAGAAGGTGAGAATCTTGCTTGCCTCTTTTTAGAGCAGAATGGCTTTGAAATTATCGAAAGGAATTTTTTCGCAAAATATGGAGAAATCGACATTATCGCTACAAAAGATGATGTGCTTCATTTTGTCGAAGTAAAAAGCGGTGAAAACTTTGAGCCTATTATGAATCTCACAGCCCAAAAGCTTCAAAAGCTTATCAAAGCGACACATATTTATCTCACCAAACATCGTCTTGCAAATGTGTATTGTATTGATGCGCTTATTGTCAAAAGGGGGCAATGTGAGCTGATAGAAAATATCACAATGGGTGCTTTATAATCCCTGTAATATTTCTTTTAAGTTTTTTGAATCTGCCTTAAGAAACCCTCATCTTATTCCGATGGGAGTATTCTTTGAGAATCTGTAGATTCTGCAGATTCTCCAATGTGGGCTTGCAAAACTTTGATTTCTTTACTCATTGCAGCGGTTGCAGAGACTTGATTGATAAGAATGTAAATATTAATCAAGCTTAGTAAAAGCATAAATAATATGCAGGCAATGCTGATTTTGACCGCTCGTTTAGCGATAGCACAGGGATCGTCTTCTCTGGGATTCATTTTTTCTCCTTAGTAAGTTTTTTAAATATTAATGCTCCAAACATTCCAATTGAGAGCAATATCACTATACATGCTCCAATGCTGATATTTAAATAATAAGCGACAAATAAACCTCCCCATATAAAAATTAATGAAACAATCCAAGAGAGAATCATCATCGTGCGTAATGATTGTGAAAAAAGATTAGCAATATAAGCAGGAATAGACAAAAGTGCAAGCACCAAAATCAAACCTGCTACATTCATACTGATTACTACACCTATGGCGATAAGTATAAAAAGTGCCATTGTCCAAAGGGCGGTATTGAGCCCTTTAAGCTGGCAAAATTCTCGATCATAAAAAAGGCTAAGAATCTGATGATAATATAATCCCACAAAGATGAGTAAAAAGACATCAAACCCAAGCATTATGAGTATTTCTTCATAACCCACAGCAATGATTGAGCCAAAAAGATAGCTTGAAATGTCGCTATTATAGCCCGGACTTAAGTCGATAAGAATCACGCCCAAAGCCATTCCAAAAGCCCAACTTGCAGCGATATAGGTATCTAGTCGTTCTTTTTGATACAGACTTGCATAAGTCAAAAATAAAGCCATAATCACGCTAAAAATGACTGCGCCAAGCATTGTGCTAAATCCGCAAAATAATGCCAAGCCCACGCCACCAAAGGCACTATGCGCTACTCCTCCTGCGACAAAGACATTTTTATTTGCTACTATGATAGAGCCAACGATGCCACTACAAATACTGACAAGAAAAGAGACGCCTAAAGCTATCCAAATAAATTGATATGAAAAGAGTTCAAAAATATTCATTGTTGTGTCTTTGGAGAATTTTGTGTATTGATCTGATGATGCGAATGGTGAGATTCTGAAGTAATACAAGAATCTTTAGAATCTCGCGCATTGGTCGCTAAAAGATTTGCAAAATGTGTGAGAATATCTACTTCACAAATATGTGAGTTAAACTCCAAATTGAGTTTAGGAATCGTATGAGGGATAGCATTTTTATTGATGTAGAGAACTTTTTTCGCATACCCTAAAAGCACCGAAATATCATGACTGATGACTAAGATACTTTGCCCATTGGCATTGAGAGATTCTAAAAGTTTATAAATACTTTTTTGCGAAGTCGAATCAACATTAGAGGTCGGCTCATCTAGGACTAGAAGTGTGGGATTATTGATAAGTGCTCTTGCAATCAATACTTTTTGCCTCTGCCCACCAGAAAGTTTGGATAAAGGCTTATGAGACAAATGTAAAATATCAAGCTTCTCCATAATTTCTTGAATCTGTCTTTCTTGCGCTTTGTTTGTGCGAAATCCCCAAATACTTGGTTTTAAGAATCCCATTTTAATGACATCTTGCGTTTGAATAGGAAAATGGATATTTTCATTTGTGTTTTGAGGGACATAGCCAATGTGTTTGGTGTCAAAATTTTGACAAAATTTGATTTCACCCTCTTTTGCCTTTAAGATTCCTAAAATAAGCCTAATGAGTGTGCTTTTACCCCCACCATTAGGTCCGATAATCGCCCAAAAATCGCCTTTACAAAAGGTAAAATCAATCTTTTCAAGCACCAATTGAGAATCATAGGCAAAGCTTAAGTTTTTAATATGAAAAAGTGTCTCATTCATTGTTGAGCCTTGAAGTATTGCTTGATGCAAGCTTGTGATTCTTTTTCGGAGAGTGAAAAAGCGATTTGACATGTGTAAGTTTGCATTGAATCTAGCCATAAATCTTGAAGTGGGTCAAGCTCGATGATACGCATATTAAGCTCTTTGGCAAGCATTTGCACGCGTTGTTTGGAAAATTGAGGTTGGATAAAAATCACTTTAAGCTCATAAAGTCTAATATCTTGGATAAGTTTGCTCAAATCTGCCCCTTTAAGTTCTTTGCCATCATGCTCAATGCTTAATTCTTCTAAACCAAATTCTTGCGCAAAGTATTCAAATGCAGGGTGATAAACAAGAAATTTCTTTTGGGTATTAGGTGTGTCAAAGACATTTTGGATTGATTGTTTGAGGGTAAAAATCTCTTGCAGGAATTGCTTTTGATTGCTTTCATATATGGCTTTATGGCTGGGGTCAAGCACGCTTAATTGTCGGGTGATTTGTGTGATTTGATTCTCTATCTGTGTGAGCGAGAGCCAAACATGGGGATTATGGCGATGATCGTGTGAGTCATGCTCATGAAGTGGCAATGCAGATTCTGCAAGGTTAAGGTAGTTTAATTGAGGATTGATATTGAGAAATCGTTGATGCCATTTGAGCTCAAAAGGCATACCGACACCAAAGAAGATTCGAGTGTTTTGTATGGTTTTCATCTGTGTGATATTTGGTTCATAAATCTCTGGTGATTTGCCTTTAGGCACGAGCACTTCTACTTTCACAAAGTCTCCGCCAATGCGTTCTACTATATTTTTTTGAGGTAAGACACTTACAATGATGTGAATTGTTGAAGATTGTGCAAAAATCGGTGCATAAAGCATCATCAATAGGATAACAGAAAGAAATATTTTAATCATTTTTTGCCCTTATCAATGATATTTTGAGCAAGGATTGAGAGATCAGACATAGCATTGATCTTATCGATCAGTAAGTCTGAATGGGCAAAAAGACCATTGCGTTCTTCCCCTGTATGAAGTGTGGTAATGACAACACCCCCTAACATATTCTCATATTTTTTGCCTGTAATGACGCTCCAAGCACTATGAGCGATTAATGCTTTACCTTGATATTGCCCAATATAAAGCATAATATGCCCTTGTTGCCATAATAATGTCATATAAGGTGTAGCATTAGCGATGATGAAAGCTTCTTTTTCTTTTGACGAAAGTGCTTTTAAATCAATGCTGTTATTGCCATAGGAGACTTGGGCTTTTGAATTTCGTGGAAGATAAATCCCGTATTGGGTGAAAATATCCCTAATAAAAGCCGAACAATCACGATTTTCTCCTAGTCCGCCCCACCCGTAACGTTGCCCTATCATCGTGTTGATTGTTTGAGCGATCAAGCGAGGCTGTGTAGGTAATGGAAAGCGTTGAAAGGTATCTTTTGGTGCGGAAAGAATCTCTTGTTTGACGGAGCCATCGGGGTTTCTCATATAGGCATAAAAGTAAATTCTGCGTGCATCAGGCTTACTTATCTGTGCTTTTGGGAAGATTTGTCCGATGCGTGCATCAAGCACATAGCGTCCTTTAGAATCAACAACACTCACTATATCTTGTATAGGCGTGATGTATTGTGTTTTGTTGAGAAGGGCTTTGATTTGAGAATCTGTGATATAGCCTATATCGTTTGCTTCAACCCAGCCATAAACAAAGCCAGACTGAATATGCACCCAACGTTTAGATGTGCTGATATGCGTAACAAGCACGGGTGTGCCTGCAAAAATCAAGGAATTTTGCCAACGATCGAATGGATACCCATCGACTTTGTTATACATTGGTTTTTGTGTGGGGACAGCACGCACATTAGTAGTTCTTGTGATGATTGCTTTTTTATTGAGACTAGGGTAGCGTTCAATTTGCATCGTATCAAGGATATTTTTTGTGTATTCTTTGCTGTTAGGTTGGAGATGTTCGCCAAAACCCGGTGATGAAAGCAAAGAGGGCTTAATCCAAAAGATTTCGGCGGTTTTTGGGTTGGGCTTTTGCTTCCAAACGGAATAGAATTTTTCTAAATAATCTTTTTGCAAGGCTTGCAAATCTTTTGCGGCAACCTTTGCAGTCGCTTTTTCTTGTTGAGAATCAATGTAGAAAGAGGCATCTTGAGGAAGGGTTTGTAGATCTTTAATTTGTGTTGTTTGAATGATTTTTGAAGAGCAGGAAGTAAGAAAAAATATAAGAAAAAATATAGGAAAAAGATTAAGAATCTTCTTGAGAATCATTGATTGCCCTTAACATATTGTACAAAATTCATTAGTGCGTCTTCATCAAAACCGACAACAAGCATTTCTTTGTAAGAGATGATAGGGCGTTTAAGGAGCATAGGGACGCGATGAAGAAGTGCAATATTTTCTTCAAGAGTATCATTTTGGGGCAATTGATTGTCTTTTTTGAGATTCTTATAAGTCATACCTTTGGTGTTGAGAATCGTTTGTATGCCTTTTTGTGTTGCCCATATTTCAATATCTTTGAGGCTTGGAGTGTGGATTTTAAGATCAATAAAATCATACGCAATCTGATGTGAATCAAGCAGTTTTATTGCCTTTTTCACACTTCCGCAAGTTTTGATACCATAAAGTAGAGGAACGCCCATAATACCCTCATTTTTGTTGTAGATTCTGATGAGATTCTACCACAGGATAGTGTATAGAGAGTAGCTGATGCACACAAATTTTAAGCATTTGGTAGATGCGTTCAAACCCCTCTTCATCTTTATAAGTATAAGGGTCAGGAATATCTGCGCCTTTTAAGCCAAAATCACCCATTTTTTTAATCTTTGATTTTTCAAAGCCTAAAGAAATCAAATCACGTTGATTATTAGAATCTAAGGCAATGAGTAAGTCAAAATCATCATCAGCGTAAATGCTCACACGCCTACCGCGTAAATCATCAATATTTAATCCGTGTTTTTTGGCGATATTTCGCGAACCTGCACAAGGCATTTCATCGATATGCCAACCACTTGTCCCCGCAGAATCTACTTTCACATCAAGATTGTATTGTCGGATTATATCTCTTGCAATCCCTTCAGCAAGAGGAGAGCGGCAAATATTGCCCAGACATACAAACAAGATACTTTTAACGGCTTCCATAGACGCACTTTGCATTGACATAGAGTATTTGAGGTTTCTTTGCATGTAAGATAAATGACAAAGGGGATTGATTAAGGGATTCAGGAAAATCAAAAAGGGCAAAATCGACATTTTTTCCTGTTTGAAGTGTTCCATTTTGCAATCCTAGAGCTTTAGCAGCGCGCGATGTAACACCCAAGATAAGCATTTTAGCAAGTTCTAACAAATCCATTTGAGGATATGCAAAAAGAGCAAATCTTAACTCATCAAGGAGATTCACATTAAAATTAGAGCTTTTACCATCTGTGCCTATTGCCACAGGTATGTGATGTGTAAGTGATGATTTAATATCAAAGTATCGATTGCTAAGCAAGCGATTTGAACGCGGACACATAACGATAGTAGCATTTAGCTGTGCGATTTGTGCAAGTTCTTTAAGCGAAGTGTGCAAGCAATGCGTCAGCAAAATAGGGGATTTGTCGCTCAAAGGTGAAAGCATTTCAAGGAAGCTTAAGGGTGTGTAGAAACTTGTAGGATCTTTGAGTGAAGCAAGTCGTTGAAAGAATCCTCTAAAATAACCGCTTGATGTCTCAAGCCATTCGCGTTCGTAATGGGATTCTAAAAAGTGTGCGCTTAAAGGTGCGCATTCTTTTGTGGCAAGTGCAATGAGATGTTTTGCCATAATAGAATGAAGTGAATAGGGTGAGTGAAGGGCGATTGCAGGTATGAAAGTAGATGATTTGAGTTTGCGAGAATCTTCAAAACGTTGTAAAAAATTTTGATACAAAAAATCAACACTCGCAGGATTACTGCCGATTGCTTCATTAAAATACACGACACGAAGAGGGCTTTGTGCGAGAATCTCTTTATCATCGCCATAGCTGCTGATTGCACCCACACTGCCTACACCGCAGAGAATCTGCTCATTGATGCCTTCTTGGATAATGTCTTTAAGGTCGCCAAGAATAGAATCTCTGTGTTCCATAAGGCTATCAAGCCATGCTCCAAAATCCCCATAGTTAAAACGCGCAATATGTCCGCCAAATTCAAAATGAATGTGAGGGTTAATCAGTGCTGGAAGTAGAATGCCTTGAGGAGAAAAATGTGTTTTGGCATCGGGAAATTGCACACACAGATTCTCGAATGTATCAACGCACAGAATCGTATCTTTACCTTCTTCAAAAGCAATCCCGCCATTTTGTAGAATCTGAAAATCTTCATCGCATACAAAGACTTCTTTTGCACCAAAAATGCGTATATTTTGTGATGAGTGTTTCATTATCCGTCCTTATGACGCATCTTGCTTGATAATATTGACATCAAGTTTATTGTAGGGAATCTCAATATGATTTTCATCGAGAATCTTTTTAATCGCCTCTAATACTTTGCTTTGTGCATTAATCACGCCATATTCGAGCTTTACCCAGAATCGCAGAGTGAAATTCAGTGAGCTTTCTCCAAGTTCGGTTAATCCGACAAAATAGCCCTGTGTCAAATCCACTTCTGGGCAGGAATTAAAAACTTTTATAACAAGATTCTTTACCAAATCAATATCACTTTCATAACCTACACCCAAAATCAGCTCAATGCGCCGTTGTTCGTTATAGGTTGTATTAATAATATTGGCTTTTGCAATATTGCTGTTAGGAATAATGGCGAATTTTCCGTCATTTAGTCGCAAGTGTGTTGTAAAAAGATTGATCACTTCGACACTTCCTATCATACCATCAAATTCAATCAAATCACCTTGTTTAAAGGGTCGCAATATGATGAGGATAATCCCACTTGCAACTGATGAAAGAGAATCTTTCAACCCAAGCGCGATTGCCACACCTGCAGTCCCAAGCACCGCAATGATAGAATTTGTCTGCACACCAATTGTGCCTAATGCAGCAAGAATCATCACGACTATGGAGAGAATAAAAATAATTTGTGAGATAAAATTTGCAAGGATATGATCTTTTTTGGCAATTGCTTTATGCACTTTACTACGGATAAATTTAGAGACATAATAGCCTACAAGCATAATGATCAAGGCTTTGAGAAGCAAGATTCCAAAATGTTGGGCTTGAGGAAATAATTCAAAAAAATGTGTTTGGATTTCAGAAACTTCAGGCATAAATAAAACTCCTTAAAATGATTGATTTAAGATTGTGTATTGTAAAGTTGATTTTGTGTAAAAAGATGAGTTACAACGGATTGAAGCGTTTGTTGATAATAAGGCGAGAAGCTATCAGTGATTTGATAACTTGCCTGTGTGTCAATCAGCATCAATTCAGCATTTTTACCTACTTCTAAAGAACCCTGATTAAGATTAAGAATCTGTGCGGGTGTATGGCTTGCTAATTTTGAAAAATTCTCTAATGAAAGATGTTGAGGCAAATATAAATGAGTAAAAAATAATGAAAAATAATCACTGATTGCATCAATGCCAAAACTTGCTAGTTCAAAGACTTGATCTTTGTTTGAATTAAAATCCGCACATTGTAGGCTTGTGAGCAAGTCAATTTCTCCTAATTCAAGTGCTTTAAGGAGCTTTTTTTGGTCTTGCTTACTGACAAGAGGAGGATTGATTTTTGCTGTGGTGTTGTAGTTATCACACAGACTTTCATCAAGTATCAAATGATGAATCGAGACTTGTGAATAAAAATGTGCTTTTGGGTTTGTTGTTTTGATAGTAGAGAGAATCTCGAGACTTCGAGGATATGCAAGGGCATTAAAGACAATTTGCAGGGGCATATCGCGTAGCATTTCGCAAATCTTTGCAACTTCTTTGGTTTGGCTATAAGGTGGGATAGAGGGCAAACCAAGTGTGGTAGCTAAGATGCCTTCATTAATCACACCATCACTTAAAGTGCGATCTTGGCAAAAGCACATTAAGGGAATCTGTATCATTTGAGCGTATTGAGCAATGCGCATGAGAAGATTTGCATCAATATCGCTATAACTAGAGATTGCTTGTGCGCCACCAGCACTTAAAATACTGATGTTGCTTAATTTGTTGTGTTCATCAAGAGGGTTGATGGAGGGTATCAGATGAATAGCTGTTTCTTTATCAATATTTTTAATCAGTTCAATAGAGCGGCTTTCATCACAACTTGGTGTCGTAAAAGGAGAGAGCAAGACACTTCCTACCCCACCTTTTAGGGCTTTTTGAGCAAGAGAGAGAAGCATTTTCCTTGAAAGTAAGGCACTTTTTGGCATCACATTAAGGTCGATAATGGCGGGCATCAAAAGCTTATTTTGACAAGAAAAAACCTCTTCATCAGATTCTGCTGTAAGTGTGCCTATTTCAGTAATCAATCCCTCTTTAATACGCAAATCAGCCTTTTTACTCCCGCGATAGTCGCATAAAGTCGCATCTTTAAAAAGCATCAGTTTTCTCCTCTGTTGATAAATATTGGTGAATTGTTTTGGGATTATTATATTAAAAAATCCGTTTTTTTGGAAATGACTAAAACCCCTATGAGAATCAGCAGGATTCCCGAAATAATTTCAATGATTTTCATAAAGGGCGTAATTCTTTTAAGAAAAGAAAGAGCAGTGTTGATAAGTAGGGCAACAAGGAAAAAGGCTAAGCCTAATCCTAAGCAATAACACAGCATCAACCAAAACGCATCAGAGCTTTGCGTCATTGAAAGTGTTAAGATTGAGGCAAGGATAGGTCCTACACACGGACTCCAGCCAATACTAAAGCCAATACCTAAGATAAATGGTGCGAGGAAACCAAATTTACTATGGTCAAAAGACAATGAAAAATGTTTATAAAGGAAGCGAAATTTGAGAGGGAAAATAAAATGTATCCCAAAGGCAATGATAATTCCACCGGTGATGTATCTTACCCATATTGATGTAAAAAAGTGTCCCAAAGATGAAGATACAAAAAGCCCTAAAGTGATAAATACCAAACAAAATCCAGCAATGAAGAATAAAGAAGTATAAATCACGCGAAGACGATATGAGCGTGAATCTTGTGTGAGATTTTCAATGCAAATACCAGAGATATACGACATATAAGGGGGTATCAAAGGCAAAATGCAAGGACTCAAAAAAGTCAGAATCCCAGCTAAAAAACTTGCTCCAAAGGGTAAGTGATGATAGAAAGCCAAAAGCATCGAATCAAGATTGTTTAGCATAAATTCCTCAATAGTAATATTTTGTATTTTGTGAAATTATCACATTTTAATTTAACCGAGAGAATAATATTTGTAAGAAAGTGAATGTAAAATGATAGATTTTAGTTATAATCCCAAAATATTAAAACTTTTAAGGTTATATAAATGAATATCCAACAAGAACAACAAGAAGACAATTCGTCCCTATCCTCATCACCTGCGCAAAAAACTGATTCAGAGCCGACATTTACAGATTTTGGTTTAAAAAATTTTGTGCTTCAAGGTATTAAAGAAGCAGGATTCTCTACACCTAGCCCCGTGCAAGCTCAAAGTATCCCTATCATACTTCAAGGCAAGGATTTGATAGCGCAAGCTCAAACAGGGACAGGCAAAACAGCTGCTTTTGCTATACCTATCCTCAATCATCTTGGTAGAAATAAAGATGTGGAAGCGTTGATTATCACTCCCACGCGAGAACTTGCGATGCAAATTAGCGAGGAGATTCTAAAGCTTGGGCGTTTTGGACGCATTAAGACAATTTGTATGTATGGCGGACAGAGTATTAAAAGACAATGTGATCTTTTAGAGAAGAATCCTAAAGTAATGATTGCTACGCCGGGTAGGCTGCTTGATCATCTCCAAAATGGTCGAATCAATCATTTTAAACCCAAGATTGTTGTGCTGGACGAAAGTGATGAAATGCTTGATATGGGGTTTTTAGATGATGTTGAGGAGATTCTCAAATTTTTGCCTAACGATCGTCAGACGCTTTTGTTTTCTGCGACAATGCCTGAACCTATCAAGAAGCTTGCAATGAGGATTCTCCAAGAGCCAGAATTTGTCAAAATCACACCGACAGATATAACTAATCAAGATATTGAGCAACAATACTATATCATTAATGAAAACGAGCGTGATGAGGCGATTGTAAGGTTGATTGAGATGCAAAATCCTTCTAAAAGCATTATATTTACGCGTATGAAAAAAGAAGCCGATGCGTTAGCTACAAGACTTATCAATCGTGGTTTTAAGGCAGTAGCTTTACATGGAGATATGGAGCAACGCGATCGTAGAGAGGCTGTTAAGAGTTTTAAAGAAAATAAAATTGAACTTTTGGTTGCGACTGATGTCGCTTCGCGTGGGCTTGATATTAGTGATGTGAGTCATGTATTTAATTATCATATTCCTTTGAATCCTGAAAGTTATGTGCATCGAATAGGGCGCACGGGACGCGCTGGAAAAAAGGGTGTAGCAATTACACTTGCCACACCTCTTGAATATAAAGACTTGAGTAAAATCAAGCAAATCACAAAAGCAAAATTGCAACTTTGTGAGATTACACAAGAATATCGTGATGATGAGTTTTCTCAAAAAATTGCCCAAACACAAGTCAGTGATAAATCTGTGGGAATCTATGAAAAATTAAGAGACAAAATGGACACCACGCAATTATGTCTTAAGCTGATTTCTTTATATTTGGAATCTTCTCAAAATGTCAAAATTGGTTTGAGTAAAACAGAGATTGCTAAACTTGAAAGAGATTTAGAGAATCAAGAAAAAACATATAAACCAAAAGGCAGAAAATATCAGTCAAGGACACCATCAAAGTCTCAAAAGACAAAAAAACATTTTTCTCGCGTTGATAAAAGTGAGCCTTATACTGAAAATATTTGGGGATAACGAAGTGAATCTAAAAAATATAGTCGCATCGGGTTTTTTATTGATAGGTTGTGGTGTTTATGCACTTGATTTTTCTCCTGCGCCTGTGGGTAGCAAGAGAGGTTTTGCAAGTCTTCATATTGGCGGGACTTATGCTATCACACAAAATACAAGTAGGGATTATAAAAGTGAGCGTGGAGCGGTAATATTTGGGATTAAAAGAGGCTTGGCACTCGGTCAGCAAAGAAAAATGCTTTTAAATGCTTGGCTTGATGGCTCTGCAGGGAAAGAAAATCGTAATGGTTTGTATGGATTCTCACTTGGGGGGCAGGTCGGTTATCGTCTTTTTAATGGACGCATTATTGCGCATCTTGGGGGTGGATTTGAGTTACAGAATCTAGCCATACCTGAAATTTCTACACAAAGAAATCAATACAGCATTTATGGCGGACTTGTAAATGCAGAGATTTTCTTAGATATTGCAAAAGGATATGGGTTGAGCGTAGGCTATCGTAGAGGTTTTCGATACCAAAGCGGTAAGTCAGAGCTGAATCATATGCGCTTTAATAATGATGTTTTTATTGTGAGTTTTAGTTATTACGCGTTCAGTATTTAAGCAAACCTCACCATTGCATTGCAAGGACGAGGCGCACACCAACCCCTCCCCTTGTATCACTTATAGGTATCATAAAACTTTGTGTTTGATTTTTATTTGATATGCCTACGAGTTTAGCTAAACCAAAATCTTGCATAACCATTCCGATAGGGTCCATTAAGATAAGAGAAGTTTTTCCTAGAATCTTAGAGCCAAGCAAACGATTTTGATTAGCTTGAATATGTCTTGTCGCACGAAAAAATAATTCACCAAAGATTGAGCCGATGGCGGGAGTGATCACAAGATCTTGCCATGAGGGAATCTCCGCAAATGCTTCAATACCAAACTCCCAAAAAAATGCCGAAGCAAACGCACTATAAAGCACAGATTCACTCCAGCTATAGCCTGCTACGCGAGTTTGCATATAATACACTGCTCCCCAATAAGGGTGTGTGATCCAATTCAAAAACCAATCATCAGCATCTACTACCGGTGCTCTACTGACATTTTTTCTCCATTGTTTGCCAAGATTGACAATATCATCTTTGTTCCAATTAGTGGCACTCTCTGGCATTAGATAGAGTATCCCTGCTCCTGCAATCGTCCCCAAGACAATCACACCTGTGCTTGTGAGGACATATCGTCCTCTGTGTGTGGGTTCATAAATATAGGGATTATTGATTGAGGTGGGTGAATCTAGAGTTGGTTTTGTCTGAATGGGAGCGAGATTTTTATAGTCTATATCAGAATCTGTATTAGCTTGTAAAGAAGAAATAAATAGAGCAATAACAATGATGCGTAAAAATTTCATTTATCAATTCCCATTTTGTTTTAATATTGATTTTAGAATCTTAAAGATTATCACAAAACATTAAATTAATAAATAAAATTGCAAAGCAAATTTTCACCCTCAAAGCAAGACTAAACTTCGCTTAGAGAGTAAAAAGAATCTTGTATTTGAAAATAATTTTTTTAAATAATTTTAGATTCTGCTTTTGATGAATGTTTCCATTTCGCCGACAATCGCTTCAATTGTGCGCTCACCATTGATTTTTTGTAAGATTTTTTCTTGAGTATAAAATGTCTCAATTGCTTGAAGTGGCTCAAGATATACTTTCATACGATTATTGAATACTTCAATGTTATCATCATCGCCTCGAGATCTTCCTAGCACTCTATCACGCGCCACAGATTCGCTGACTTCGACTTCAATCACATTTGTGAGGCTCACTTGATCTTGTGCTTTGAGCTTTTTGTCAAGGGCTTCCATTTGCTCGACACTTCGAGGATAACCGTCGATGAGAATCACATCTTTGGGTGCGTTTGTGATTGCATTAACAATGGTGCTGACAACAATATCTAAAGGCACAAGATTCCCTTGTGAGATAAAGCTATTGATGAGTTTGCCTTGTTCGCTACCTCGAGCGACTTCCTCGCGTAATAAATCCCCTGTAGAATAATGCACGATTGAATCTTTATTGTTTTGAGCGATCAATTGCGCATCTGTTGTTTTCCCAGAGCCGGGTGCCCCGATGATTAAAAATAATTTTTTCATTTATGTTCTCCTTCCAAGATTCCAAGATTTGATAAAGTGATGTCGGATTATAACGCTTTGAATCTTAAAATTAGCCTTTTGGATTTTTGAAAATTACGCATCAAATATCTATGACAACACTTTGTTTTTGTCTAAAAAAAACGGCTTGTGTGTAGCCTACTTCAAGTGCAAGATGACGCAAGTCTTGATATTTGAAACCGACTTGTTCGACACTATGTGCGTCTGAACCAAATGTGATAGGGATATTTAGCTTAAAGGCTTGAGTGAGAATCTCTTTAGAAGGATAAGATTCTTTAATAGGCTTTCTCCACCCTGCGGAATTAAGCTCAATAGCAAGGTGATTGTCTGCAATAGATTCTAAAGCATCTTTGATGGATTGTTGGTGAATATCTTTGGGTTTGTGTCCAAAAATTTTGAGTAAGTCAAAATGCCCCACAATTTGAAAAAGCCCACTCTGTGCCATTTTAGTAATGGATAAGAGGTATTGTTCCCAACATTCTTCAATGTTTCTTTGCGAATATTGTTTGATAAATGCAGGATTATCAAAGCCCCAATCGTCCAAAAAATGCACGGATCCGATTAAATAATCAAAAGGATAATCAAGCACGGCTTGTTCGATGAGATTTTCATGGTTAAGAATATAATCCACTTCCATACCGAGCAAGATTTCGATTTTATCAGCATAATGAGCTTTCGCTGTTTGGAGCATTTGACAATATTGAGAAAATTCTTCGAGATTCATACGAAAGTTTTTGTCAAAAGACATAGGCGAATGACAGGAGAATCCATAAACATCGATACCTTGTGCAATTGCTGCTTGTATATATTCATCAATACAACCTGTGGCATGATGACAAAAGATTGTATGATTATGTAAATCAATGTGCATATCAAACCTCTAAAACTCAAAATAAAAATTCCATTTTAGCGCAAAATATTATAATTTATTTGTGTTTAGATTCTATAATTTTATTTTTTAGGTAGGAAAACTTATTTTTACAAATTCCCCATTTACTTTTAAGGACACAATGATGATGAAGAAAACAACAAAATATTTTTTTATTATTTTTTTATCAATTTTTGTCAATGGTTGCTTTATTGATTTGATCAAACAAGAAAACAAAGAAACACTTTTAGATGATGGCAAACATTGGTATGTTTATAAGATTGTCTTAAAAAGCGGGGAAGAGATTATACCTACTCAAAATGCGAAATCTACAATGGAATTTGATGCAGACGAAGACAGAATCTTTGGCGTGGGTTCTTGCAATAATTATTTTGCAACTTTTGCCTTAAAAGGTAAGAAGCTTACGATGAGTAATGCAGGCTCAAGTCGGCGAGTTTGCTATCCTACTGAAGACAATCGCTATGAATTTTTGTTTGTCAGAGGCTTAAATGGGACATTTGTCGTCAGTCGGAATTATAAAGAAATGCTCTTGAAAGGGAGTGAAATAAGCTATTATTTGCGCCTTAAAGCAGATGAATGATCAATTAGCACAAGTCAATGGAGAGGCAAAAGGAAGCTATGAGATAAAAGGCTCACATTTTTTGAGTTTTTTGGTTTCATACGAATCTTTTGCCCAAACCCTCAAGATATTACGAGAAAATCATCCCAAGGCAGTGCATTTTGTCTCTGCAAGTCGGCATTTTAATGAATATAGGCAGATTGTTGAAAGCAGTGATGATGACAGAGAACCCAAAGGCAGCAGTGGTTTGCCTTGTTTAAATGTCTTGCGCGGTGAGGGATTAGTCAATACAGGTGTGATTGTAGTGCGCTATTTTGGCGGCACGCTTTTGGGCGTAGGAGGATTGGTGAAAGCCTATACCATAGCGGTGCAAGAAGCAATCAATGATGCCAAAAAACAGCAGATTCTGAAACCTTTTATTTTTCTCTCCCATTTGATTTTAGAAGTGCCTTATTCAAAGCTTTCAAAAATCGAATACGAGTGTTGCAAGTGTGGATTAAGCCTTAAAAAAGAGGCATTTTTATCTTCGGGAGTAAAAGTAAGTATTCAAGGTCAAGAAGATGTGTTAAATACTTTAAAGGCAAAACTATTGTCGTGATTGTATCTTTGTATAATCCCTTTATTGATTCTGTGTAATTGGCTACAAGACTTCAAGAGTAAAGTATAAAAGTAGCTTTTGATTTTTTGCTTCATATTAAGTTAATCAGTAAAAATTACCCACAAATGAAGTTTTTCCTATAGTTTTTTGTTTTTTAAGCCGTTTTTTTTTTTTTTTGATAGCATTTTTTCACACTTGCGCATATTATGGAGTTTCGCACTATTATTGTGAGATAAAGTATTTGTCAAGTGAATATTTTTCTGTAAAAAAAGGGGTTTTATGAAAAAATTTGTTTTAGCCTTAGGTCTTGGTGCGTCTTTAGCATTTTTTAGCGGTTGTGGCGGTGTTATCGGGGCAGAAAATGGTCTGATTTTTTCAGATAATACTACGCCTATTACGGCAACTTCTTCTAGCTCTGCATCAAGAGAGGGAAGTGCGACTTGCACTAATATCCTTGGTCTTGTAGCCTTAGGTGATTGTTCTGTGAATACAGCTGCATCAAATGGTAGTATTAGCCAAATCAAGAGTGTAGATTCTAAAAATTTCAGCATTCTTGGAATCTATACTACTAAAACAACAATCGTAAAAGGCAACTAAGCCTTTGTGGGATTGCTAGATAGATAAGCGCAGAATCTGTGCTTATCTGCTTAACCTATAAAATATTTTAATCTCCTTTCAATCAATTATAACTATTAAACCTCAAAAAGAAGCATTTTTATCTTCAAAAAATGAAATTGGCATTCAAGCCTAAAAGATATGTCAAATATTTTTAAAACAATGTTATAGTAAGAATTACTCAAATTCAAAAACACTTAAGGAGCAAAAATGCAGTGGTTAGAATCCCTAAATCTTTATCTTATTGTCAAGACATTACATGTCATTGCGCTTGTTTGCTGGATGGCAATGCTTTTTTATTTGCCTAGACTTTTTGTTTATCATGCGCAAAATGCACACAAAAAAGAATTTGTTGAAGTGGTGAAGATTCAGGAAATGAGGCTTTATAAATATATCGGTTTGCCTGCAATTGTTGGCACATTGCTTACAGGTATCGCGATGATAGCTCTTAATCCTTCTTGGCTAAAAGTGGCAGATTCTGGTTTATGGCTGCATATCAAGATTGTCTTTATCCTTATTTTGGTAGCATATCATTTGGCTTGTGGGTATTTTATAAAGACTTTGGGTAATGAGAGTTGCACAAAGAGTCATAAATTTTTCCGTGTTTTTAATGAGATACCTACACTTTTATTGATTATTATTGTTTTTTTAGCTATTTATAAGCCGCTGTAATAAAAAAATACGATTAGCCAAAGTGAAGGAGAAAAAATGGCAAAGTTATGGGGAGGGCGATTTGCTTTAGATTCAAGTTCGCTTTTGGAAGAATTTAATGCGTCAATTATGTTTGATAAAGAGCTTTGGAATGAAGATATACAAGGCTCTAAAGCACATGCGAAAATGCTTGCTCATATCGGTGTGCTTACAGGAGAAGAATATAAAGCTATTGTTGATGGTTTAGAACGTATCGCTTCAATGATACAAGCTGATGAATTTGTGTTTCGTATGGCTGATGAGGATATTCATATGGCGATAGAATCAAAGCTGACTGAACTTGTCGGAGAGGTTGGCAAAAAACTTCATACTGCGCGTAGTCGTAATGATCAAGTAGCTGTGGATTTTCGAATGTATGTCTTAAAGCATAATAAACTTATTACAAAACTTCTCCTTGAAACTATGGAGACAATCTTGCATATTGCTAAAGCTCATACAAAGACGATTTTACCGGGTATGACGCATCTTCAGCACGCCCAACCGATCAATTTTGGATTCCATCTTGTGGCGTGGGTATGCAATTTCAAACGCGATGTGCAAAGATTAGAATCTGATTTTGCGCGTAATAATTTTTGTCCGCTTGGGAGTGGGGCTCTTGCAGGGACGCCTTATGGCAATGATAGAGAAATGCTTGCTTTAGAGTTAGGTTTTAGCGCGCCTACGCTCAATGCAATGGATTCTGTGAGTGAGAGGGATTTTGCTCTTGATATGCTTTATACACTCTCTATGATTATGATGCACATCTCTCGCATTGCTGAAGAATTGGTCTTGTGGAGTAGCTCGGAGTTTCGCTTTATTAGTTTAAGCGATGCGTATTCAACGGGAAGTTCAATCATGCCTCAAAAAAAGAATCCTGATGTGCCTGAATTGTTGCGCGGCAAAAGCGGTCGCGTGTATGGGAATCTGATAGGGCTTTTGAGTGTGATGAAAGGTCTGCCTTTAGCTTATAATAAAGACACACAAGAAGATAAAGAAGGGGTTTTTGATAGCCTTAAAAGTGTGCATATTTCGCTCAAGATTCTCAAAGAATGCCTTAAAACGATGAGCGTTCATCAAGATAATATGCTTAGAATGGCTAAAATTGGTCATTTGAGTGCGACTGATTTAGCGGATTTTTTGGTGCAAAAGTGTAATGTCGCATTTCGTGATGCGCATCATATCACAGGAATGGTGGTGGCGTATGCAGAGCGTAAGGGCGTAGATATTAGTGATTTGAGTGAAGAGGAGATTCTAAGCATCGATAAACGCATTCTTAGCGGTGTCAAAGAAGTGCTGTGTCTGGAAAAATCAATGAATGCTCGTGATACATTGGGAGGGACTTCTAGTAGGCGCACAATGGAGCAAATCGATGAATTAAGCGCGTTTGTCAATGAGCATCAGTCTTTATTGAAGTAAATTTGATGAATTGTAGAGGGAAATAAAATGCAAGAAGTTAAAAAACAAGAAAAAATCGTTCATATGTTTGATGATATTGCTAAAAGCTATGATAAAGCTAATCGCGTGATGAGTTTGGGGATAGATGTGCGTTGGCGTAAGGAAGCGTGTAAAAAAGCATTTGAGGCATTAGGTGTGGTTGAAATTGAGCGCATAGCAGATATTGCGTGTGGCACAGGAGATATGATTATACATTGGCAAAATGAAGCTTGTAATGCGCAAAAGAATATCAAAGAAATTATAGGAATTGATCCTTCTAAAGGTATGCTTGAAGTCGCTCAAGATAAACTTTCTCATCTTATTGAGAATAAAAAGATTACACTTGAAGTGGGAGAGGCAAAGGCTTTGAATCTACCTTCAGATTCTGTAGATATTCTCTCAATTGCGTATGGTTTGCGTAATGTCGTAGAGTTAGATGCAGCACTTGATGAATTTGCAAGAGTGCTAAAACCTCAAGGAATCCTTGTCATTTTAGAATTTATGAATGATAGTAAAAAGGGTTGGATTCGTTCTTTGATGAAATTTTACACACGCAAAATTTTGCCTTTTGTGGGCGGAATGATTTCAAAAAATTATGCTGCGTATGCTTATCTGCCAGATTCTATTAAAGGGTTTGTGAGTGTCGAAGAACTAAAACAAAGGCTTTTAAAGCGAGGGATTGAGAGTTATTTTATCAAAGGTTATAGTGCTGATATTTCTACACTTTATGTGGGGATTAAAAAATAAGATTCTGGACAAGAAATGCTACTAAATGGGATAAAAATTTATTTTGGTAACAAAGGTATTATTTTTCTTTACTTTTTAAGGGGTTATTTACAAAAATGTCCTACCATAAAAAGGAATTTCTATGAATAAAACAATCCAAAGAAGCTTTGAGGTTTAAAGTAGGGTCATTTAAGGAGACAAAATGTGTGAGGATTCAGAGATCGTTCTTGTAGGTGGAGGTATTATGAGCTTCACTTTGGCAGCAATGCTCAAAGAGCTAAAACCTTCCGCTGAAATCAGTTTATATGAAATGCTTGAAGATGTAGGTTTAGAGAGTTCTATGGTGTGGAATAATGCTGGGACAGGGCATCAAGCACTATGCGAGTTAAATTATACGCCTAAAAAGTCTGATGGCAGTATTGACACAACAAAAGCATTTGCAATTAATCAGCAATATGAGCTTAGCAAAGAGTTTTGGGCACATTGTGTGAAGAAAAATATTCTCCAAACTCCCTCTTCTTTTCTAAATCCTGTTCCGCATTTGAGCTTTGTTGTTGATAATATTGTTCCTTATTTAAAATTGCGTTATGAAACATTGAGTAAATCGCCTTTATTTAGAAATATGCAATATTCACAAGATCACGATCAAATTAAACAATGGGCTCCTCTTTTGCTTGAAGGTCGTGATCCGAATCAACAGATTGCTGCTACTTATATGGCAGAAGGCACTGATGTGGATTTTGGCGCTATTGTGCATCAATTGCGAGATTCTTTAAGTCGCCAAAAAGGGTTTAATATTTATGTTAATCATAAGGTAACCAATCTGACGAAAGAAGGCAATACTTGGTTGCTTGATGTTAAAGATAAAACAAACGGCACTGCCAAGCAGGTAAAGGCGAAATTTGTATTTTTGGGTGCTGGTGGTGGTTCTTTCCCATTATTACAAAAAAGTGGTATTCCTGAAAGCAAGGGTTATGGCGGATTCCCAGTTGGTGGTTTGTGGCTTGTGTGTAAAAATCGAGATATTATTGATAAACATCAAGCAAAAATCTATGGTAAAGCTTCTATCGGAGATCCTCCAATGTCTGTGCCTCATTTGGATACGCGTATTATTGATGGTAAAAAAGAGCTTTTGTTTGGTCCGTATGCGGGATTCAATACAAAGTTTCTCAAACGAGGTAGCCTACTAGATTTCCCTCTTTCTATACGCGCAAACAATTCTATGCCTATGATTCAGGCAGGGATTGATAATGTGCCTTTGACGATATATCTCATTAAGCAGATTCTACTCACAAACGGAAGACGTATGAGAAAGCTCAATGTGTTCATTCCATCAGCTAAACTTGATGATTGGAAAGCAAAATTTGCAGGACAAAGAGTGCAGATTATCAAAAAAGATGCACAAGGCAGAGGAAGTTTGCAATTTGGCACAGAAGTCATTACATCAAGTGATGGTTCTTTGGCAGCTTTGTTGGGGGCTTCACCGGGTGCTTCTACAACGGTGAATATCATGGTGCAAGTGCTTAAACGATGTTTTAAAGACGAAATGGATTCCCAAGAATGGCAAGACAAGATTCGAGAAATGCTTCCTTCTTATGGTCGTTCTTTGGAAGAAAATATTGCTCATTTTAATGAATGTCGTGCTCAAACTGCATCGATTCTTAATTTACCTTTTAAAGAAATTTAAATCTAGAATTGGATTCTCACTTTTTATATAAAAGACAGAATCCAATCACTACAGAAATTTTATAAATTTCCTACAAACTCCCTATAAAATCTTTTTTATCAGAACTCCGAAACGAAGATTTTAAGACTTTCAAAGTATGCTTAGAATTGACTTTAATCTACTGGGTCATTAAAGTGAATGTGTTATAATTATGCCATATTGATAATTGAGGATAGGTGAAATGAATGAACTTAATGTGCGCTCGGAAGATTTTGAAAATGAGTTTCAAAAGGTGCTTATGCGTGGGAAAATGGACATCAAGGAAGTGTCTAAGATCGTGCAAGGGCTACTTGATGAAATCATATCCGAAGGCACAGAAGCGATTTTAAGACATATAGAACGATTTGATCAATGGAAGCCTCAATGTTTTGATGATATTTGTATTTCTCCTTCTCAATGTCGTGAAGCCTATGAGAATCTTGATCAAAAATTAAAAGATTCTTTGCATATTGCTTATGATCGTATTTTTGCTTTTCATCAAAAGCAAAAGACAAAAACATGGCTTGATATGGAAGAAAATGGCACGATATTGGGTTCTAAAATCACACCAATGGAGCGTGCGGGTTTATATATACCCGGAGGAAAAGCAGCTTATCCTAGCTCACTTTTAATGAATGCTATTCCGGCAATTGTCGCAGGAGTAAGAGATATTATCGTTTGCACGCCCACTCCTCATAATGAGCCTAATTCTTTATTGCTTGCTGCATTGCATTTGTGTAATATCACACAGATTTACAAAGTCGGTGGCGCAAGTGCCATTGGGCTTATGGCTTATGGCTGCGAAAATTTAGAAAAGGTCGATGTTATCACGGGTCCGGGGAATATTTTTGTTGCGACAGCCAAAAAGCTTGTCTTTGGTGAAGTGAATATTGATATGATTGCAGGTCCTAGTGAAATCGGTATTATCGCAGATTCTTATGCTAATCCTACTTATGTAGCGTATGATTTGCTTTCTCAAGCCGAGCATGATGAAATGGCAAGCTCTATTCTTATTACCCCTAGTAAGGAACTTATTGATGCGGTTAAGGCTGAAATTAATCGGATTCTACCGACTTTAAGCCGCAAAGAGATTGCGGGTAAAAGTATTGCCAATCGTGCTGTTTTGATTTGGAGTGAGAATCTTGCCCAAAGTATTGAGCTGATGAATCGCTTAGCTCCCGAACATTTGGAGATTCTCACACATAATCCTTTTGAACATTTACCCTATATTAAACACGCAGGAGCGATTTTTATCGGTGAAAATTCAAGTGAGCCGATAGGAGATTATCTTGCTGGTCCTAATCATACTTTACCTACAGGCGGAAGTGCTAGATTTTTCTCGCCCTTAGGTGTAGAGCATTTTATGAAAAAAAGCTCTATTATTGCTTTTTCTTCACAGGCTATAAAAGAAAAAGGAGAATTTTGTGCTTTGCTTGCTAAAACCGAAGGTTTGCAAGCCCATCAACAAGCAGTTTTAGAGCGTTTAAAGAAGTAACGCGTTTGCAATGAGGAGTAAAAATGGATATATTTTTTGAAGGAACGCCCATAGATAAATGGAAAGAAGTCATTTTAAATGCTTCACCGACTTTAGTGGGTATGGAATTAGAACATTTGATTGAGCGTTTGGTTACTTATGAGATTTTATTGGAACAAAATGACATTGAAACCGAAGAGGCTTTTCAGCGATATTATTATAATCCGGACAATAAGCCATATATCGAAGAGCGCAAAAATAATATTGCTATTGAATCTATGGGAAAAATACTCGGTCAATATGAATAAAAAAATTTGCATTATGATGTTGATGATATTCTGTATGTCTTTTTGCCATATTCAGGCATCTACACCTTTATGGACATGGGAAAAAGAATTGGCATTAGAAAAAGAGCAAGAGTATAAGGCACATTTTCAAGTCGGCGAGGTGCAAAAGGAGCTTTTGTTTCGTTGGACATTATATAAAAATGAAGGGTTGGTGATGCACATTCGTTATGATAAATTTAATCACCAAGTGATTCTTTACACAGATTATCAACGCAATGCGTATCGATTGGCGTTAGGTAGAGGCGAAAGTAGCAAGAAGGATTTGCCATGGCTTTTTATTTATTTTAAAGATTTTCAAGAGAAAAAGGCGTATTTTAAGTTGTATATTGAGGGGAATGGGGCTATTTTACTTGATGAGAATCTATAAAATGAGGGGTGGAAATTAATGCAAGAAGCGTTAGAGCGTATTAAAAAACAATGTGAAAATCTTATTAAAGAATGCCAAAGTGCGGAGATAGATGAATTAGCCACGCATTTATCTTATGGCAAAATGCTAAGGAGTAAGCTTTTACTTTCTATCAGTGGCATTAATGAAGATTCTGTGAATCTGTGCGCGATTATCGAACTTATACAAACGGCTTCTTTGTTGCATGATGATGTGATTGATGAGTCTTCTATCCGAAGAGGCAAACCCTCTATCAACGCTTCATTTGGTAATAAAAATGCCATAATGCTAGGTGATACATTGTATTCTAAAGCATTTTATGAGCTGACAAAGTTTGATACGGCTATTGCACAAAGTGTCGCAAATGCTGTTGTGCGACTTTCGATTGGTGAAATAAGTGATGTTAGGCTTTCTTCAAGCTTTAATACCGACAAAAATCGTTATTTGCAAATGTGTAAAGACAAAACAGCTGCTTTGATTGTCGCGGCTGCAGAATGTGGAGCATTACTCAAAGGATTAGATGCACAAAAATATAGAATCTATGGAGAAAATCTTGGCATTGCTTTTCAAATTGTCGATGATATTTTGGACATTACACAAGATTCTAGCATATTGGGCAAACCTAATATGAGTGATTTTAAAGAAGGTAAAACGACTTTGCCTTATATTTTTTTGTATGAACATTTAAACGACAATGACCGACAGATACTTCTTTCGTATTTTGCAAAGGAACTCAATGATGCGCAGATTCAATGGCTTAAGACAGAAATGGAAAAATGCGGAGCAATCACAATGAGTATAGAACAAGTCAAAAAATATGCTTCTCAATCTTTAGAATCAATCAAAGATGAAAACAATCAAAAACTTGAATCAATTATCATGCAAATGCTCAAAAGGGAATTTTAAGGAAAGGGAAAAGAATGAATGAAAGGATTCAGACACAATTTATGGTAATGAGTTTTTCGCATAAAAATGCAGCGATTGATATACGCGAAAAGCTCAACTTTGCAACCGAACAGATTGTGCCTTTTTTACAAAAAATTTGCGCCAGTGAGGCGATTAAAGAAGCAATTTTACTTTGCACTTGCAATCGTGTGGAGATTTATACAAGTATTTTAGATAGGCGTATAGCAAGGGATCATATCTATCAATGTCTTACTCAAGAAAAGCAAATTTCTCTTGAAAGTTTGCAGGATATTGTGCATATTTATTTGAATCAATATGCGATTTATCATATTTTTTGCGTAGCATCAAGCCTTGATAGTCTTGTTGTTGGCGAAACTCAAATCACCGGACAGCTCAAAGTCGCTTATAAACTTTCTTATGATCATGCACTTTGTAGTAAAGATATGACGCGTTTGATGCACTTTGCCTTTAAATGTGCTGCTCATGTGAGAGCGCATACAGATATTTCCAGTAATAGTGTGTCTGTCGCTTCGGCAGCTGTCAATATGGCGGAGCAAAAACTTCAAGAAAAAGGTGAAAGTCTTGATTCTGTGGAGGTTTTGCTGATAGGTAGTGGTGAAATGGGACGACTTGTCGCCAAACATTTGAGTAATCATCAAGCCAAAATTACCTTGCTCAATCGCAGTGAGCATAATGCACAGAATCTTGCTCAAGAAATCAAAGCAAATATACCTACTTATCCCATTGTAGTAAAACCTTACGAGACATTGAGAGAATCTCTTAAAACTCATCGCGTTGTTTTTGTGGCTACAGCTGCTAAGGATTATGTGATCAAATCAGATATGATTGTGCCTCATCATGATAGGAGGCTTTATTTTGATTTGTCTGTGCCTCGTAATATTGAAACAATGGCAATTCCTCATACAGAGATTTATAGTGTCGATGATTTACAAGAAATTGTTGATCAGAATAAGACTTCTCGTCAAGAGAGTGCCAAAGTAGGATTAAAGATTGTAGATCAATTCACTGCGGATTTTTTCAAATGGCTTCAGACATTGAGCATTGATCCAATCATCAAGCAAATGCGTTATCTTGCTAAACAATCGGCGATGAAAGAGCTTGAGAGGGCAATCAAAAAAGGATATTTGCCTCAAGAATATGAGAAAAATGTTGAAAAGATTTTGCATGGAGCATTTAATACATTTCTGCACCAGCCTACAATGCGTTTGCGGCAAGCGAGTGAGAATCCTCAAGGTGATCCTATTATTGAGGCGACAAAAAATATTTTTGACATCAGTGATGATGTTGTAATGCTCAATGGCTATAAATGCGAAAAAGATACAACTATTTATTAAAGGATAACAATGAGATTCTCAAAGCTTTTTCTTACAACCATTAAAGAAACACCCAAAGATGCGGTTTTAAAAAGTCATCAGTATCTTCTTCGTGGAGGATTTGTCCAGCAAGTGGGAAGTGGCATTTATAATTTTTTCCCCTTAGGCAAAAAAGTTTTAGACAAGGTTCGAAAAATTGTTAAAGAGGAAATGGACAATGCAGGGGCGCAAGAGGTTTTAATGGGATTTATTACTCCTGCCGAGCTTTGGCGAGAATCTGGACGTTATGACAAATACGGCGCGGAGCTATTGCGTTTCAAGGATAGAAAGGAGAATGAATTTGTCTTAGGACCTACACATGAAGAAATGGTTACCTATATCGCTAAGACTTTTGTCAAGAGCTATAAGCAATTGCCTTTGCATCTTTATCAGATACATACAAAGTTTCGTGATGAATTGCGTGCGCGTTTTGGCTTGATACGAGCGCGAGAGTTTATTATGAAAGATGGCTATAGTTTTCATAGTAGCAATGAAGATCTTGATAGGGAATTTGATCTTATGGAGGCGACTTATCGTAGAATCTTTGAGCGTTTGGGTATTGATTTTAAAGTTGTAGAAGCAGATTCTGGTGCGATTGGTGGGAGCGGAAGCAAAGAATTTATGGCTTTAGCAGATTGCGGAGAAGATACGATTTTAGTATGCTCAAATTGTGAATATGGAGCAAATATCGAGGCAGGCAAGAGAGCAAAACGCAATGCTCCTCGTCCTAATGAATTGAAATTTGATTCTAATCCTCCTCAAGCGGCTTTTGCAAAATTTCACACACCAAATATCAAGGATATTGAATCTTTGAGCAATTTTTTTAAAGTCGATGCTTTTTATATTCTCAAAAGTGTTGTGAAAAAAGCCTTGAAAAACGATGGTAGTAGCGAGTTGGTGTATTTTTTTATGCGTGGAGACGATGAGGGAGAAGAGACAAAAATGCTTAATGCTTTGAATCTCTCTAATAATGCGTATATTAGCCTTGAAGATGCAGAGATTAAGGATTTACAAAAGGCGGGATTAGAAGCAGGCTTTATTGGACCTTATGCTTTAAAGAATCTCACTCGCGCTCAACATATTTATTTTGATGAGGCTTTGTTTGAAGCTTCGAATCTGATTTGTGGAGCTAATGAAAAAGATTATCATTTTGTGGGTGTGGATTTGAGTGCATTTGAAGGATTGGAATATCGCGATTTAGCAATGGTAAAAGAAGGCGATTTGTGTAGCCGCTGTGGTGGAAAGCTTAATTTTACTAAAGGCATTGAAATCGGGCATATTTTTAAGCTTGGTAGCAAATATTCTTCGATGATGAATGCGACTTTTTTAGATCCTAATGGCAAAGCAGTGCCTTTGATTATGGGTTGTTATGGGATTGGAATCTCGCGAATATTACCTGCGATTTTAGAGCAAAAAAGTGATGAAAAAGGTTGCGTATGGAGTAAGGAGATGAGTGTTTTTGATGTGGTGATTATTATTTCAAACATCAAAGATGCACAGCAAGTCGCATTTGCACAGAATCTTTATGAGCGTTTGCTCTCTTGCCGTATTGATGTTTTGCTTGATGATAGAGATGAGCGTTTTGGCTCTAAGATGAATGATTTTGAATTGCTTGGATTCCATTCGGCTGTCATTGTAGGCAAGGGATTAGCAGAAGAAAAAGTCGAGATGATTTTGCGTGAAGGTTTGCGTAAAACAGAAATCAGCATCAAAGATTTTGAATCTCTTGTTGCGCAGATTATACAAATGATTGAGGAAAAATGATGTCTGATAAAACACTTATTATCGGGACGCGTGGCAGTGTCCTTGCTCTTTGGCAGGCTGAATATATTAAAGCGCGTTTAGAAAAAGAATGTGGTATTACTTCAGAGCTTCGCATTGTCAAGACGAAGGGTGATAAAATACTTGATGTCCCTTTGGCAAAGATTGGTGGTAAGGGACTTTTTACGAAAGAACTTGAGGAAATGCTTTTAAGTGGAGAAATTGATCTCGCAGTGCATAGTCTTAAAGATGTGCCTGTGGAATTTGTCGATGGCTTGGGCTTGAGTGCTATCACAAAGCGTGAAGATGTGAGAGATTGTTTTTTGAGTGTGCGGTATAGCGATATAGATTCTTTGCCTAAGGGAGCTAAAGTAGGCACGACTTCTTTAAGACGCTCAATGCAAATTAAAAAATTTCGCCCTGATTTGGATACTTTGAGCCTTAGAGGCAATGTCCAAACGCGTTTAAATAAGCTTCATAGCGGGGAATTTGATGCGATTATTTTAGCAAAAGCGGGAGTTAATCGTTTAGAAATTACTCATACCGATGTGCCTTTTATCGTGCCTTTAGATTTTATGATACCTGCAATGGGGCAGGGGGCATTGGGTATTGAAATGCGATTAGATTCTCCTTTTTTTGATACTTTTGAGAATCTAAATGATGCACAGACCGCGCTTTGTGTGAGTGCAGAGAGAGCGTTTGTGCGTTTTCTTGAGGGGGGTTGTCAAGTGCCTATAGGTGTGAATGCTAAATATGATGGTGAGAATCTTATGATGCAAGCAATTGTGGGGTTACCCGATGGAAGTGAGGTCATTCAAGATTCTAAAGCTATGCTTATGGGGATTGGAGATATTGCTAAAGCTAAATCTCTTGGAGAATGTCTCGCTCAAGAATTTGTCGCTAAAGGTGCGAGAGAACTTTTGGCACATGCCGAAAAAATGGCATTTCAAGATTCTTAAATCAATTATTGAGAATCTGGATAAGAAATCCTTAAGCGCGTAGAACAATGAGTGGCATAATAGAATTCCATTCTTGAGAATTGCCTAGCCAATACCATTGTCCTTCTGCACTATCATCAAAAAGATATTCAACAAGTGTTAATTCTTGAGTGAATGATATGACTTTTCTTTGTGTTTGTGTGCTTTGTGGAGTGTGTCGGATATTGAGTAAGGTGTAATTTGCAGGGTGGTATTGATACATTGATTTTAAAAAATGCTCACAATCTTCAAGGCTTTCTGTGCGTGCGGAAAGGAATAAAATATTGCGAGAAGATTTGATAGAATCTTTAAGTTTCTTAAAACGTTTTGTCATTTTTGCCCGAAAGATAGGTTGATATTCTAGTAAGGATTGATCGGCTGGGAAGTCATGAATACTCATCATGCCATTGCGTTTGTCTTTTACTAGGCGATGTTTATGCCCCCCCCCCCATTCACTTGAAGGCTCTTCAGTGATTTCTGTAAAAAAGGTGGAGAAGTTGTTTTCAAACATTTCTGTAATATCTTTGAGTGTGTAGCTCATCATCCAATCAATCGGAGAGGAAAATTTTCGCAAACTAAAATTTTGTAGGTAATGTGCGCTTTTGCAGCTTTCCCCAACGCTTAACGCAAGGTCTGTGTATAAAAAATGTGATGAGGGATACTTACTCCGATGGCATCGAGTAAAAGTTTGGTTATACAATGTGCATAATGCGTTGTAAATACGCCCCTGAAGTCTCTTGCGTAAAGGTCTATAAGGAATGACAAGAGTTGAAGTCTTCGCGATAAAGCGAATGCTTTTCATACGCGATAAATAACTCATAAGATACGCTTATTGTTGGGTAGGATTCTGACGCAAACGAATATGCAATTCTCGGAGTTGTTCTTCACTCACTGCGCTTGGAGCGTTAGTCAAAGGACAAGTGGCTTTTTGCGTCTTAGGAAATGCTATCACATCACGGATACTTTTGCATTTACCCAAAAGCATAATAAGACGATCAAAGCCAATAGCAATCCCTCCATGTGGAGGTGCGCCAAATTTGAGTGCTTCAAGTAAGAAGCCAAATTTATTGTTTGCTTCTTTTTCATCAATGCCTAGCAAAGCAAAAACTTTTTGTTGGATAGAATCTTTATGGATTCTGATACTTCCTCCACCAAGCTCAATGCCATTAAGCACGACATCATAGGCGATAGATTCTATATCTTCGACATCTTCTACATCGAGATTTTTAGGCATTGTAAAAGGGTGATGCAAGGCTTTGACTTTACCTTCATCTCTTTCAAACATTGGAAAATCAACTACCCATAGAAATTTTTTCATATTTTCATCAATCAATCCCATATCATCAGCAACTTTAAGACGCAATCGTCCCATATAATCCCAAACGACTTTCTTTGCTCCTGCTCCAAAAAATACAATATCACCCACATTTGCATTGACGCGCTTAATGAGTGTTTGCATAGATTCGTGAGAGATGAATTTGACTAAAGGTCCTTTGATTTCATCGGGTTTGATTTGGATATATGCCAATCCTTTTGCGCCAAATTTTCGCACAAAATCTTCTGCTTCGCCGAGTGTCTTGCGCGAGAAAAAACGATCACCATTTGTGATTTTTAAAGCTTTGATGCGATTTTTCTTAGAATCTTGAGCAATATTTTTGAAAATTTCATTGGTTGATTCCAAAAATAAATCTCCAACTTCCACTAAAGGCATATCTATGCGCAAATCCGGCTTATCGCTCCCATAAGATTCCATTGCTTCACTATAAGGCATACGAGGAAAAGGGATAGAGATTTCTTCACCACAAGCTTTGAAAATGTCATAGAGTAGGTTTTCTGCGATTTTAATGATGTCTTCTTGCTCACAAAAGCTCATTTCAATATCAATTTGTGTAAATTCAGGTTGTCTGTCTGCGCGTAAATCTTCATCACGGAAACATTTTGCGATTTGAAAATATCGATCAAATCCGCTAATCATCAAAAGCTGTTTGAATAATTGTGGACTTTGCGGTAACGCATAAAATTCTCCACGATGCACCCGTGAAGGCACAAGATAATCCCGCGCTCCTTCTGGTGTCTCTTTAGTCAAAATAGGCGTTTCTACTTCTAAAAATCCCATTTTTTGAAGGCTGTTGCGTGCGGCAATAGCAGCATCAGAACGCATTTTGAAGGTCTCATAAGACTTAGGAGAACGCAAATCTAAATAGCGGTATTTTAGCCTTAATTCTTCATTGACATTTTCATCACCGATAGCAATAGGCGGAGTAGGTGATTTGTTTTCAATGATCAATGTGTCAAGCAACACTTCAATTTTACCTGTTTTGAGTTTTGGATTTTCCAAACCTTCACCACGAGCTCGAACTTTTCCCGAAGCAATGAGGACATATTCATCACGCACACCTGATGCAATATTATAGGCAGCACTTGTAGGATCACATACAAGCTGCAATAAACCACTCTTATCGCGTAAATCGATAAAAAGCACTCCCCCATGATCACGATAGGTATTACACCAACCACAGATTCTGACTTCTTCTCCAATATTTGATTCGTTTAATTCTGCACATAAATGAGTTCTATACATTGATATTTGACCTTTTTGGATTAATTATTAAATTTTACATTCTCAAGAATTTGTCGGAGAGATTGTTCAATTTCTACAGGGTTTGATTTGGTAATAAAACCATCAGCTTTGAGACGCTCTGCCATTTGATAATTGCTATCAGAGCTCATTGATGAATTGATGATTACAGGGATATGACAAGTCGCTGGCGTTTCTTTGATTTGCTTTAACACTTCAAACCCCGAAATAAGAGGCATTTCCAAATCAGTAATAATTGCCCCGATATTGGCTGCTATGCCCGGATTATGGAGATAATCAAGCAATGCCTTGCCATTGGGGAAGCTAAAGTATTTTAAATCAAGTTTTTCGATGATTTTTTGCAAAGATTTGGCTGCAGTTTTAGAATCTTCAGCGAGAAGAATAATTTTATCACTTTCGATTTTTTGTAAATCATTGATTTCTAGATCATTAGAAGCATTGCCCGAAGGAAACGCATCAACAAGCATTCGCTCTACATCCATAATTTGCACAATCGAACCATCACTGTATTTGGTCGTGCCGGTGATTTTTATATCTCCTTCAGAGCTAAAATCATTTTCTACATTAATGTCTTTCCAGCTTTTGTGAATAATATGTTTTACACCAAGTATTTTTAATCCCACGGTGCAGTTAGAAAAATCACAAATTGCTATAAGGCTCTTAGGAGTATTGAGAGAAAATTCTCGTAAATCACGATCTGGATTTTGTCTGCTAAAATATAACCATCTTCTCATATCGACTAGCGGTATAGTTTCATCACGCACGGTTAAGTATCCTAGTAAGATTCCACTATTGTCCCCCGCTGTCTCGGTAAGCTCGTTATTATAATAAATAAGCTCGCGTATCTTAAATACATTCATTGCGTAAAGCTGATTTTTACCATCGATTTCTTCTTCTAAAGTAAAACATAAAAACTGCACCTCGTTGTTGAGATGTAATGAAGTCGTTTGATCTATATGTGATTGTTTTTGCGCCAAAGCTCGCCTCCAAAAACTAGAAATTATACGCAATAAAATGTTATAATTCTAGCGTAAAAATACATAATTTAGAGTTTAAAATTAAAAAATAAGGTTAAAATCACATATACTATGGATATTCAGCAATATCAAGAGCAACTTGCCATACTGAAAAAGATGGCTTATCATTACTATGTTCTTAATGAGCCTATGGCTACCGATGAGGAATATGATATGCTTTATCATCAGATTCTTGCGTTTGAGCAACGCAATCCTAATCTGATAGATCCAAGCTCTCCTACTCAACGCGTAGGCGACACGCCTTTAGAATCTTTTAGTAAGAAACAGCATCTTGAGCGTATGTGGAGTCTTGATGATGTGTTTTCTACCAAAGAGGCTGAAGAATGGATCAAGAGAATCTATAAGAATTATCCTCAAGCGAGTTTTACTTGCTCTCCAAAGTTTGATGGCGCAAGTCTCAATCTCCTTTATCAAGGGGGTATGCTTGTGGCTGCGACTACAAGAGGTGATGGTATTATCGGTGAGCTTGTTACGCAAAATGCCAAAACGATTCAAAGTATTCCTTTGCAGATTCCCTATAAAAACGAAATTGAGATACGCGGAGAAGTTGTCATTACCAAAGAAGATTTTGAGTTAATCAATCAAGAGCGTCTCTCTCGCAATGAAAGTCTTTTTGCAAATCCTCGAAATGCTGCAGCAGGAAGCTTAAGGCAGCTAGATTCAAAGATCACCGCAAAACGAAAATTGCGTTTTATGCCTTGGGGAATAGGAGCGGGAATCTCACAAATCAGTAATCACAATCAAGGTTTTTACGAAGCTATGGAGCAGATTTATGAGTTTGGATTTATTCGTATTCCGTTTTTGTCGCATTGTAAGAATATTGATGAGATTGAGCAAATCTATCATCACTTGCTCAAAATGCGCAATGAATATCCCATAATGCTTGATGGTATGGTCATAATGCTTGATGATTTTAGAATGCAGCAACATTTGGGCTGGACGATCAAATCTCCTCGATTTGCTTGTGCGTATAAATTTCCTGCGATAGAAAAAAGCTCTAAGATTCTCTCTGTTACACTTCAAGTAGGGAGAAGCGGGATTATCACCCCTGTAGCAGAATTAGAGCCTGTGGAGATTGAGGGTGCAATGATTGCGCGTGCGACTTTACATAATTTCAGTGAAATTGAGCGCAAAGACATACGCATTGGCGATAGAGTGATTATTATTCGCAGTGGCGATGTGATACCAAAGATTATTAAGCCACTTATTGCCTTGCGTGATGGGAGTGAGATACCTATTCAAAAGCCCGATGTTTGTCCTGTATGCGGTGGAGAATTGCTCGTGGAAGAGATTTTTATCAAATGTCAGAATCTTCGCTGTAAAGCAAGAGTTTTAGAATCTATCATTCATTTTGCCTCAAAAAAAGCCTTAAATATTGATGGCTTGGGTGAAAAAAATGTGATACAACTTTTTGAAAATCATTTGATTCATAATATTCTTGATCTTTATTCGCTTACTTATGAAGATTTGATTGCGTTAGAGGGCTGGAAAGAAAAACGTGCGAAAAATCTTTTAAACGCGATTGAAAATACTAAGGGTATAGAATTATGGCGGTTGGTCAATGCGCTTGGTATTGAACATATCGGTGAGGGAATGAGTAAAAAATTAACAAGTGTGTATGGTTTAGATATTTTTCATCTTACGCATGATGAGATTCTCGCGCTTAATGGCTTTGGGGAGGAAATCGCAAATTCTCTTGTTGAGTTTAATCGCACCAATAAATCTCTTATTGAGAAGATGTTAGAGATTCTTAATCCTAAAGTTGAAGTAGTAGAGATTGATGCAAATAGTCCTTTTTATCAAAAAACAATTGTCCTTACAGGCACTTTAAGTCAGCCTCGTGATGAAATTGCTAAGATTCTAGAAAAAAAGGGAGCAAAAATGACTTCAAGTGTGAGTAAAAATACGGATTTTGTAATATATGGGGAAAATGCTGGGAGTAAGCTTGATAAGGCAAAGGCTCTAGGGATTTGCTTGCTTGATGAAGAGCAAATGCGCGCAATGCTATAATGTAAAGATCGAATAAGGTAAAGATTCTGATTGGCGTTAGAATCTTATTTAAAGCTTGTTTTAGTATCTTTTGAAGAGATGTTTTAAGGCGCGTATAGGTTTTTTAAAACCATTTGCAAATGTATTTGCCAATCTCCGCACTTTTTGATATTTTTTATAACGTTTTTCGAGATTGCATCGCCATTGTCCAAATCCTCTGCGATAAGCTTTATCTAAGGGTTGATTAAAAATAAAGAGTAAAAATGATTCAAGCTTTTTATCAAAAATTTCTTCATGATTATCATCTAAAAAACTCGGTTGAGAGAGCATTTCCAAATAGGCTTTGTCATTTTCATTAAGATATTTTACAACTGCTATAACCTCTTCTAAACTCTTGTAACAATGACAATTAACAAAAGCTTTTGGATTTACCCCCCCCCCCGCTAGAATCTAAAGGCATAGTCACTCTTTCATCGCCCCAATAAATCGGTATGGTTTGAGCGGCAAACGCTTGGATTAATTTCTCGGTTGTGTAGCCATTGGTGCTTGAATTTTCAAAAGCGATGTTGAATTTACCCTCTTTAAGGAAAGCGTCTTTGTCATCGACACATTTGCCAATATTATTTTTGTATCGCCCACCGCTGTCTATGTGGCTATATTGCTCCAACATATCAAAAAAGTGTGTGCGTTGTTCGTCTGCTTTGCCATTGCTTACGACAAAAGTGCAAAAACGCGTTTTATCTTTTAGTGTTTGTGGTGAGATATGCAAATGCTTATTTGCCGTCTTTTGCGTGTCATTTTGATAATGGAGATAGAGTGGGTAGCGCAGGTATCGATCTTCAAAGTGCATATAATCATAGCCGAGGGCATAATCACAGAAATTAAAATCAGCTCGGACATTTTCACCGCAACTGAAGATTCTAATCCCATCATAGTTAATATGCTCTTCTCCCATTACAGAGTAAAATATATAATCAGGGTCTTTGTCTGTAAGGATAATCTCATAATGTTCTTGCAAGATTTTAAGAATCTTCCCTTTGACTGCGCCATCACAAAAATGAATTTTCTTGATTGGTTTTTGGCTCATTCTTCTAAGCCTCCCATAGCTTGACTTTGTGCATGGGCAATCAAGGGATTAATAATCTCATCAAGCAACCCCCCAAGCATAATCTCTTCAAGACTATAAAGTGTTAAGCCTATACGATGATCAGTTAAGCGGTTTTGAGGGTAATTATAAGTGCGGATTCTTTCACTCCTATCTCCACTGCCCACTTGATTTTTACGCGCTTGCTTGTTTTGTGCATTTTGTGCTTCAAGCTCTGCTTCGTAAAGTCGGGCTTTGAGAATCTTCATTGCTTTGTCTTTATTTTTGTGCTGGGATTTTTCATCTTGCATAGATACACTGATGCCTGTAGGAATATGTGTGATTCTCACAGCAGAATCTGTCGTATTCACACTTTGTCCTCCGTGTCCGCTACTACGAAAAACATCAATTTTTAAATCACTAGGGTTAATATCTATTTGCACATCATCAACCTCTGGCATAATTGCCACGGTGATAGCTGAAGTATGAATGCGTCCTTGAGATTCTGTTTCGGGGACTCTCTGAACACGATGAGTGCCACCCTCGTATTTGAGTTTGGAATATGCTCCATTTCCTTTAACTAGAGCTATTACTTCCTTATAGCCACCTACATTGTTTTCACTTGAGCTCATAATCTCTACTTTCCATTTTTGCAAATCCGCATAGCGACAATATGCTTTAAACAAATCACCCACAAAGATTCCCGCTTCATCACCACCTGTGCCCGCTCGAATCTCCAAATAAATATTTTTACTATCATTTGGGTCTTTAGGAATGAGTAAAATTTTGATTTCTTCTTCTATGGTAGCTTTTTGAGATTCTAAATCTTTAAGCTCTTCTTTGGCAAGTTCTCCAAGCTCTTTGTCTTCAAGCAAAGATTTGTTTTGTGCAATAGAATCAAGAACTTGAAAATATTTTTTTGCGCTTTGAACAATATCTTCAATGTCGCTTTGCTCTTTGCTCAATGCTGTAATTTGCTTGATGTCAGAGAGAATCGAATGCGAAGAGAGAATATCAGAAATCTCATCGTATCGAGCAACTATGGGCTTGAGTTTATTAATGAGCATTAAAATTAAGCAGGTTTAGCGATTTTTTTCACACTTGCATTCAATCGAGAAACTTTGCGTGCAGCAGTGTTCTTTTTCAAAATACCTTTGCTGACATATTTATGCAATTCTTTATTAGCAACTTTGAGTGCTTCTTGAGCCTTAGGAACATCTTGATTAGCTACCGCTTCACGAACATCACGTATAATATTTTTAATACGCGTTTTGTAGTAGCGATTTCGTTCAGTGCGTTTTTTGGTTTGTCGAATGCGTTTTTCTGCAGATTTATGATTTGCCATAGCTCCATTAATCCTTTTATAAAAAAATTTAAGGCAAAATTGTGCCAAAAGTTTGATTAAATGCAGTTTAAAAGTATTTAAGGAGAAAATATATGAAGTCTAAAGAAACAAGGGCAAAGATTTTTGGCACTGATGGTGTAAGGGGTAGGGCAGGTGAAGTAATTACGCCTTCAAGTGTAATCAGGCTAGGCACGAGTGCAGGAATACATTTTCGCACACATTCTTTGAGTAATAAGATTCTTGTCGGTAAAGATACACGCCGTAGCGGTTATATGATTGAAAATGCTCTTGTCGCAAGCCTTGTGTCAGTAGGTTATGATGTGATACAAATTGGTCCTATGCCTACCCCTGCTGTGGCATTTTTGACAGAAGATATGCGGTGTGATGCGGGCATAATGATCAGTGCAAGCCATAATCCTTTTGACGATAATGGGATAAAGTTTTTTAATCACTCTGGATATAAACTTGATCAACAAGAAGAAGAAAGCATTGAATCATACTATCACAATGAAGGGATTCTCACACATGATTTGAAAAAAGGATATGAAATTGGTTCTTCAAAGCGTATTGATGATGTTGTGGGGCGATATATCGTGCATATTAAAAATTCTTTCCCCAAACATCTTACATTAAAGGGTATGAGAATCGTGTGTGATTGTGCAAATGGTGCAGCTTATCGTGTTGCACCCACCGTTTTAAAAGAATTGGGTGCAGATGTGATTGTGATTAACAACAAACCTAATGGATTCAATATTAATGAACAATGCGGTGCAATGCACCCTGATATTTTAGCAAATGAGGTCAAAACCTATCGTGCTGATGTCGGTTTTGCTCTTGATGGTGATGCAGACAGAATCGTTGTCGTAGACAATGAGGGAAATATTGTTGATGGCGATAAGTTGATTGGTGCTTTGGCTGTGTATCAAAAGCAAATTGGCGATTTGAAGAATGATGCGATTGTTGCGACACTTATGAGCAATCTCGCTTTGGAAGAATTTTTAAAATCTCATCATATCAAGCTTCATCGTTGTAATGTTGGAGATAAGTATGTGTGGGAAGAAATGCAAAAATATGATTTAAATTTTGGAGGAGAAAGTAGTGGGCATATTATTTTTAGCGATTATGCAAAAACCGGCGATGGTTTAGTAAGTGCCTTACAAGTGTTGTCTTTACTGCTTACAAGCAACAAAAGCAGCAAAGATGCCCTTAATCCCTTTGAGCTTTATCCTAGCCAAATGTTTAATTTGAATGTAGCACATAAAAAACCTTTAGAAAAAATTACAGGATTAAAAGAAATGCTTAATACTATCTCACAATCTGGTAATCGGCATTTAGTGCGTTATTCTGGCACTGAAAATAAACTTAGAATCTTAGTAGAGGGTAAAGATGCCCAAAGTGTTGATTCACAAGTCAAAATGCTTGTCGATTTTTTCCAAAAGCATTTAAATAATGATGCGTAATTAAAGAGATTTGATGCTAAAAATAAAAGAGTTTTTCAAGCACTGCCTTGAGCATTGTCAGAATCTAAGCATCAAACATGGGATTGTTTTTGTGATTTTGTGTTTGACTGCTTTGGTATTGGATCAATATGTTAAGGTGATTATGCTTCGAGGTTTTATGTGGGATAGCGAAGCACTCACTATCGGTGGCTATGCTTTAGTGTATAATAAAGGTGTGGCTTTTTCAATGTTTAGTTTTCTTGAACATTATCTTAAATATATTCAAATCATTTTTTTATTTGCTTTACTTATCGGCGCAATGTGCAGCGATTTTTTTATTAAGCATTATATGCCTTTAGGTATTTTGATTGGTGCGGGATTTTCTAATGTTCTTGATCGTTTTATACATGAAGGCGTGGTTGATTATGTGTATTGGCATTATTGGTTTGATTTTGCGATTTTTAATCTTGCTGATGTGATGATTGATATTAGTGTGGTATGGATATTATGGCAGATGATAGCACAAAAAACTTCAAATCTGCACAATAAAGAATCATGCTAAATCACTTATAATTTGATTGCCAAATTAACTTAGGTAATCTTTAAGATTCTAAAAATATTTAATCTAAGTTGGATTTGGTTGAATTTAAGAGATTTAATATTGATGGTGATCACGACTGGACTTGAACCAGCGACCACTACCATGTCAAGGTAGTGCTCTACCAACTGAGCTACGCGATCGTGTTTGTTTTGTTTTATTGTTTAAAGGAAATGATTGTATCTAAACCTTTATTTGAATTTTCTTAAATTATAAGTAATTGAATCTATAGAGTTTGATTTGTATTGGATTCTCAATATTTTTAAAGGAGAGTTTTGTAGAATCTAATTTTGATAAAATGCGCATTTTATTGATATTTAATTGAATAAAATATGTTAAACTAAGAAGTTTATGGAGTTTTCAAGAACAAAAAGGAGTTGGGATTTGAAAAAAAAATATGTGATTGGTGTTGTGGGTGCAAGCGGGGCTGTGGGAGAAGAAATCTTTAAGATTTTAGAAGAACAAAAATTCCCTGTGGCGAAAATCGTGCCTCTTGCGAGTTCAAGAAGTGCTGGTAAGGAAATTGAATTTCAAGGGCAAACTTATCAGATTCTTGAAACGACTGATGATATTTTCCAAAAAGAAAATATAGAGATTGCATTTTTCTCTGCGGGTTCTTCTGTGAGTGCGAGATATGCTCCAAGTGCTGTAAAAGCAGGTGCAGTTGTGATTGACAATACAAGCCATTTCCGTATGGAAGAAGATATACCACTTGTCGTCCCTGAAGTCAATCCTGATGATATTAAACAATGGCATAAAAAAGGCATTATTGCTAACCCTAATTGTTCAACTATACAAATGGTGCATGTTCTTTCACCTTTACATAAGATGTTTGAGATACAAAGAGTAGATGTAAGCACTTATCAAGCAGTGAGCGGTGCGGGTAAAAAGGGTATGGAAGAGCTTGTAATGCAAATGCAGGCATTTTTTGCGTTTAAGCTCGAGGAAGCGGAAGCCGTCGCTTTCCCTCATCGAATTGCACTGAATGTCATTCCTCATATTGATGTTTTTATGCCTAATGATTATACAAAAGAAGAAATGAAAATGATCTATGAAACAAACAAGATTATGCACTCAAATTTTGCTGTGAGTGCGACTTGCGTCCGAGTGCCTGTGCTTAGAAGTCATAGTGAAGCATTAACGATTACTTTTAAGAATATTGTAAGTGCAAAAGATGCTCAAAAGATTCTGTCTGAATCTCCTAATGTTGTGCTTGCCGATGAGCCACATTCTAAAATCTACCCGATGCCTATGCTTGCGGCAGATACGGATCAAACTTATGTAGGCAGAATCCGTGAAGATCATTTTGATAAGCATATTTTGCATTTATGGTGCGTGGCTGATCAGATTCGTGTAGGAGCAGCTACTAATGCAGTGAGGATTGCTCAAAAGTGGATTGAATTTCAGGAGTCTGAATGATATTTGTTGATGCGTGTTTCAAAAAAAATACGCCTTATACGCCTATTTGGCTTATGCGGCAAGCGGGAAGGTATTTGAGTGAATACAAAGCGACAAGAGCAAAAGCGGGGAGCTTCTTGGATTTGTGTAAGAATGTCGCACTAGCCACAGAAGTAACACTTCAACCCATAGAGATTCTTGATGTTGATGCGGCGATTTTATTTAGTGATATTTTGGTCATACCATTGGAAATGGGATTACCTTTAGAGTTTATTGCAGGTGAGGGACCAAAATTTACTCAAACTATACAGCATCAATCAGATATTCAGAATCTACAAAAAAATGCTTATAAAAAATTAGACTATGTGTATGATACTTTAAGTTCTGTTCGCTCAAAACTTGCTCCCGATAAGGCATTGATTGGTTTTTGTGGATCACCTTGGACATTGGCAACTTATATGATTGAAGGAGAGGGGAGTAAAACATATATTAAAAGCAAACAAATGCTTTATCAAGAATCTGATGTTTTACATACTTTATTAGCACGCATTACCCATGAGTTAAAAGGATATTTGGAGGAGCAGATTCGTGCAGGTGCAAATGCAGTGATGATATTTGATTCGTGGGCTTCAGCATTGGAGCGTTCGGCTTATTTTGAATACAGCTGGAAATATATTAAGGACATCGCTCACGAAATCAAGCAAAAATATCCTTCGATTCCTATCATTGTTTTTCCTAAAGGTATTGCAGGATACTTAGATCGTATTGATGGCACATTTGATGTATTTGGAGTAGATTGGAGCACTCCGATAGATCTTGCCAAAAAAATACTTGGGCAAAAATATGTTTTACAAGGGAATCTTGAACCTGCAAGATTATATAATCGTGAATTAATGGAGCAAGGTATCGATGAAATTTTTGCTGTTATGGGCAAACAAGCAGGGTTTATTTTTAATCTTGGACATGGTATGATTCCTAATTTACCTCGTGAAAATGCCATAGAGCTTGTGCGTATGGTGAGAGAAAAGTCTATGAGAATCGGGTAAGATTCTCTAAAATTCGTGAGCAATCACCTAAAATTCTTTTCTTTTTAGTTTGGAGTAACATCAATTCTTATTTTGATGAGTGATAATGCGAAGTTTTTGGATTCTCGCTCCGTCCATCTCAAGCACTTCAAACTCGCAATTTTCATCAGAGATTCTGTCTTTGACTACAGGCAAACGTCCGAGTAAGCCAAACACATATCCACCGATGGTAACATGATCGTTTGTGTTGCTAAAGGTGATATTAAACATTTCTTCAATATTTTCCAATCCAAGTTTCCCGTTAATCTCATAAGTATCCTTATCAATCTGTCTGATGTCTTCAATCTTTAAGTCATGTTCATCAGATATATCCCCCATAATTTCTTCAATAATATCTTCCATCGTTAAAAGCCCTGAAGTGCCACCATATTCATCAACAACGAGCGCAGTATGGATTTGTTGGCGATTCATACTATCAAGAATCTGTGAAATATGTGCAGTTTCTGGCACGATAATCATATTCCTTACAAGTTTGGAGAGATTTTTCTCACCACCGTTAATCGTATTCTTAAACAGGTCTCTAATATGTATCATTCCCAATATATTATCTTTAGAATCTTGATAATAAGGATAGCGTGTATGATTTGTTTCTAAAATAATTTTGATATTCTCTTCATATTGATTTTGTGCATCAAGACAGATCATATCTTTGCGGGGAGTCATAATTTCTTTGGCGAGAGTATCAGAAAAATCTACAGCATTTTTAATAATCTCACCTTCAATAGAGTCAATATAGCCTCCTCTTAGACTTTCTCCCACAATAATTTTGAGTTCTTCTTCAGAATGAGCCAAATCGCTTTCTTTGGCTGGTTCAATATGGATAAGATGTAAAAAGAAAGCAGCAAGTGAATCGAAAAGTTTAATAAGCGGAGAAAAGATGATTCTAAAAGCATAAAGTGGTTTCGCTATGAGAAGCACAACCTTTTCAGCTTTCGTAATGGCGATTGATTTTGGCACAAGTTCTCCAAGAACTACATGAAGTAGAGTAATAAAAATAAATGCAATAATAGAAGCAATTGTATGAATGAGAAGAGGATATTGCCCAAATAAATGCAAGAAAGGATACTCTATAAGCTGAACAACAGCATTTTCGCTAATCCAACCTAATGCCAATGAGGCTAAAGTGATACCTAGTTGAGTAGCACTAAGATAGGTATCAAGAGCATTGCTAATTTTTAGGGCAAGATTAGCATTTTTTACACCATTTTTTGAAAGCTCCTCAAGTTTCGTTTTTCGCACTTTTACAATTGCGAATTCAGAAACTACAAAAAAAGCATTAACAAAAACTAATGCTAATGCTAGAATAAACATCAAAACCGACGAATACGGGTCCAAAAATACTCCTTAAAAATAAATTCCCGAGTATTGTAATCAATCAAATCTTTTAAAACACTAAAGATCAAAACCACTTTTGATAATGATAAAATAAGTAAATGCCCCAAGAAGTGCTGAAGCAGGCACCGTAATGAGCCAAGATGCAATGATTTTATTGATTGCACTGCGTTTGACTAATTCTTGTTTGTAAGCCTTTTTGAGAGCTTTACGCTCTTTTTTATCAAAGTTGGGAAGATTCTTGAATCTGTTTTGATTTTTGACTTTAATTTCTTCGAGAAGAATACCTTTTCTCTTGATGCTAGCCTTATTAAATTTATCCAAAAAGGCTTCAACTTCTTGTGCATCTCTACCTTTATGAGCTTCGATAATAGTTTGCTGCATTTCATAATAACGCTTTTTGAGATATTCGCGCAAAAATCCAACCCCAAAAATTGCCCCAATTGTGATATGTGTTGAGCTGACAGGCAAACCAAGCTGAGAAGCTAACAAAACCGTTAGAGCAGCACTCATAGCAATACAAAAAGCCCTCATTTTATCCAAATCGGTAATTTCATTACCCACGGTTTTAATCAATCTTGGTCCATAAAGTGCTAAACCTAAAGCAATTCCTAACCCTCCTATAAACATAATCCAAAGTGGCACACTTGATTTGGTTACAGCAACACTTTCGGTGATATTTTTAAGCGTCTCGTTGATAGCAGCTAATGGTCCTATTGCGTTTGCTACATCATTTGCACCATGTGCGAAGCTTAAAAGTGCGGCAGAAAAGATAAGTGGGATAGTGAAAAGAGAATTAATATCTTCTTTTGTGTTTAATAAAACATCTGCTTTTTTAGCAACAATGGGACGAACGATGAAATAAACAATGATAGCAACGACTAAACTCACAATAACGGATACACCTAAATGAATTGAGGGTAGAATTTTTGTTAAACCTTTTAAAATAAGATAGAGTGTAAAAGCCCAAGTCATTATAAAAATTAATATAGGCACGACTCGTTTTGCAGCTTCGCGTTTATTCTCTTTGTAGGTAATGCTTTTTTTAATAATGAGCAAAAAAATTACTGCAATAATACCACCAAGAACGGGCGAAATAATCCAGCTTGAAGCAATACGAGCTAATTCTAACCAATTTACTACTCCCCAACCTCCTGCGACAATTCCTGCACCAATAATACCCCCTACAAGTGAATGTGTTGTTGATACAGGTGCTCCAATAGCGGTTGCTAAATGTAGCCAAACCGCCCCTGAAGTGAGTGCAGCTAACATAAGGGCTACAAAGATTTTTGCTTCGCTGATGTTATGAGGAGAAATAATGCCTGATTTGATTGTATTCACAACTTCTCCACCTGCAATCATTGCTCCTCCGGCTTCACAAATAGCAGCAATGATGATTGCCCCTACTAATGTGATTGCACGAGAACCCACAGCAGGTCCAACATTGTTTGCCACATCATTTGCGCCAATGTTCATCGCCATATATCCACCGACAATAGTAGCAAAGACTAAAAGAAGCATATTGCTATAGCCTATATGTGTGAAAATGGCTAATAAAGAAATGGCAACAAAGAAAATCAAAACAATAAAAAGTTTTGTTATATCCTTTTGATTAAATTTTGTAGCTTCTTCAATTTGATTAATATTTTTAATATCCATAATTTATCCTTTAAAATATATCACTATATTTTATTTTAGTTGATTGGGTAGCCAAAGAGAAATCTCTGGAACATAGGTAATCAACAATAAGCCCAAAAGCATTACAGCAAGCCATGGAAGAACTGAGGTTGTTACATCTTTAAGGCTTAATCCTGTCAAAGAACTTGCAACAAAAAGATTAAGCCCAACAGGAGGGGTAAGCATTCCTAGCTCCATATTGACAACCATAACTATGCCAAAGTGAATAGGGTCAATTCCTAAAGCTAACGCAATTGGTAAAAGCAAAGGAGTCATGATCATAATGACAGAGCTTGGTTCCATAAATTGCCCCATCATAAAAAGAACAATATTTACAAGAATCAAAAACATCCACCAACTCATTTGTTGTGCAACGAGAAATTCTGCGATCAAATGAGGTATGCGCTCACTTGTAAGGAAGTGTGCAAAGATAACAGCAAATCCAATAATAAAGAATATCATTGCAGTCGTAATTGCTGCATCTAAGAATACTCCGTAGAGGTCTTTAACCTTAATATCTTTATACACAAATACAGAAACAATAAAAGCATAGACAGCACTAATCCCAGCGGCTTCAGTAGCAGTGAATATACCGCCGTAAATCCCGCCAATAATAACAAAGATAATTAATAATGCCCAAAATGCTTCACGAAATTTTTTAAAACGAATGTGTAAGGATTCTGGAGAGGTAGCCTTGAAATTCAGCCTTTTTGCACCTATATACGCATAAAGCATCATCATAGAGCCAATCATTAAGCCCGGAACAATGCCTGCCATAAAGAGTTTTTCAATTGAAACTTCTGCAGTTACTCCATATACAATCATTACAACTGATGGAGGTATTAAAATACCTAGACTTCCAGCCGATGTGATTGCTCCAACAGCATAACTTTTGGGATAACCTGCATTTTTGATTGCGATAAACATTACAGATCCGACAGCAACCACCGTTGCTGGAGAGCTTCCACTCACAGCTGCAAAAATGATACAAGCCAAAATCGCACTCATGGGCAAACCACCGGGCAAATGTCCTACAAGTGATTTAGCAAAATCTACAATGCGTTGTGCTGAACTCCCTTTACTCATTAAAGAGCCTGCCAAAATAAACATTGGAATAGCCATCAGAGCGGGTTTTAATCCGTTAAGCATAATTTCAGCAGCACCTACAACATTATAAGAAGTAAAAATGAGCATTGCACTTATAGCACTCACACCTAAGGCTATTGACACAGGCACACCAAGCAATAACAATCCAAATAAAACAAGCAATAAATAAGCAACGCTCATTGATACTCCTAATCTTTAATCACAGAATCGTGAATCATCTCTGCTTCTGCATTCTTTATCACTTTGTCTGCAGGCGTCCAAGACACTTCATAAATTTTTTCAATTGAGCGATAAGTAGCCCCAATAAATGCTAAAGGTAAGCACAACAAAAAAATCCATAAAGGGACATTGTGAAGAGCTTCACTCATATAGCCAAGCAAAAAGTTATCATAACATACCATTGCTCCTGCGTATGCCATAAAACCTAAAAATACAGAATTGAGGATATGTGTTAATATAACACATGTTTTAGCAATTTTGGGGGGGAATTTTTCAATTAGCATTGTAACAGCAATATGCACTCCCTTGCGAAAACCATAAGCTGCTCCAAAAAAAGCAGACCACAAAAAACAATAACGTGCAATTTCTTCTGCCCATGTCAATGAAATTGTAAAAATATCTGGAAATAGCCCTGCCATGTAGCGAAAAATAACATTAATAGCCGTAATGATAACACCTATACATAATCCTGTTACTGCGATATTTTTATTAATGGAGGCAATAATAGAATCTAAGATAGAAAAGATTTTATTGATCGTTGGGCTATGGTGAGCCCAAACGAAAGGTTTAGCTATCCAACTGAGCATAAATTCTCCTGATAACAATCGTATTATTTTGTTTCAATAATTTTATCAATGATTTCTTTTCCTACAATATCGTAAAATTTAGGATAAATAGCTTTCATTTCTTCTTGCCATCGTGCTTTTTGCTCGTCATTAAGGAAGATTACTTGTGTTTTGGTTGCATCATCTTTTTGAAGTTTTTCTAGTAAAATTTGCTCTTCTTTAGCACTTTCTTCTCTTTCAAAAAGTGTTGCTTCGTGTAAAGCTTGTTTAAAAATATCTTTAAGGTCGTCAGGTAAGCCTTTCCAGAATCCTTCGCTAACAACGACTAAATAACCTAAATAACCATGGTTAGAAATTGTGATTGAATCTTGCACTTCATAAAACTTTGAATTATAAAGATTAGAGAGAGGATTTTCAGCTGCATCTACGACACCTGTAGAAAGTGCAGAATAAACTTCTCCAAAGGGCAAGACTTGAGGAATTGCTCCAATGGCTTTAGTTTGCTCTTCAAGAACACGAGAACTCATAATTCTCATTTTTTGTCCTTTAGCATCTTCAGGCAAAATAATAGGCTTTTTATTTGTGCTAAATTGTTTGAATCCAGCGTCCCAATAATCAAGCGCAATAATCCCTTTTTTGGACAATGATTCTTTTAGAATCTCACCTGCTTCTCCATCCATTACATTATGTAAATGCTCTGTATCGCGGAAAATAAAAGGTATATCCCATACATTAAATTCTTTTGCAATAGGAGTAAATTTCGAAAAACTAGGAGCCGCCATTTGAACATTATTTCTAGCAAGCTCTTGGAATACTTTATCATCATCGACTAACTGCGCACTAGGAAATACTTCGACTTTAATTTTGCCACCGCTAAGTTCATCTACTCTTTTGGCAAAAAATTCTGCAGCTTGTCCTTTAGGTGTATTCATGCTTACCACATGAGCGAATTTTACTTTATACACATCTTTTTCTCCGTCACCACACCCTGTCAAACCTAATATTACTAAACAACCTAGCACTAAGCCCAAAATCTTCTTCATTGACTTACTCCCTTGTGAATTTGTATTTATGTTAGAAATTCCAAAATCTAACTATATTTTAATTTTAAAAATATTTTTCATAAAGTATTTAGTATTTTCTTTAATTTATGGCGTTAAATCTCAATCTGTGTAATTTATAAACAAAAATTTGACTTAGCTCAATTAGAATCTTTAGTCAATTTTTGCAATTAAAATATTACAAAAATACGCTAGAATTTACAAAAGTTTATTTCAAGAAATTATTTGTATTAAATTTACACGGAGTTTATTGATGTTTCCTTTTACTGATGAAGAGCTAAAAAAACCAGTAGAGCTTGTGATAGAAAAGATTCGTCCTACATTGACATTGGACGGAGGAGATATTACACTTTTAGGAATCAGAGATGCAAAAGTTTATGTCAGATTGGAAGGAGCTTGCAAAGGCTGTCCAAGCTCTAGCAATACATTAAAATACGCTATTGAAAATCGTCTCAAGGAAGAGATACACCCAGACATCGCTATTGTCAATATTTTGCACGGAGAAGAAAACAAAATATTATAGAAGGATACGGACAGAATCATTATGGAAATCATTAAACTGACTGATCAAAATACTCGTCATATTCTCAATAGAAACAACAAAAAAGGTTTCGAGCTTTTAAGCGCAAAAAAATATCAGCAAGCCTATGAGTTTTTTGCTAAGAATCTTGCTCTAGATTCTGACAATACCGAATCTATGATTGGTATTTTACTTGCTGATATGGCGACTGATTTTGAAGAGCAAGCTTTGGGATTATACGAATACTATCAGATTTTACTTACACAAGAGATTTCTAAGAGGCAAGCTCAAAAACAGATGCTTGAGACAATTAAAAGCTTTGATAAAAGCACGACTAAAATTTTTGATACGATTAAAACTATTGAAGCACTGAAGGCAGATTCAATTAATGGCATTTTGTATGAGGACTTCAAGCGCATTGCACAAACCAAAGAAAGTTTCAAAGAAGCCTTTGAAGATTTGATATTTAGCACAAAAATTGTCTTTACCAATAAAAGTGATTTTTATGAGTTTTTAAATTATCTAGTTGATAATAATTATGAAGATATTTCAATGGATTATATCGAATCGCTTAAAAAAAATGTTTTTTATGATAAAGAAATCGAACAAATTCTACAAAAGGTAATTGATGATTCTACAAAAAAACATAAACTATAAGGGCAAAGACTATTCGGCAATCACAGATGATACAAGGCTTGTAGAATCTTTAGATTCTATTTTGCTCGTGAAAACAAAACGCAATGCACATTTTATCACTCAAAGCGATAATATTATAGAATCTCGAAATTTAAATGAGATTTTTTGTATCGCCCCTTCAGATAAACCAATGAAAATTATTGGCATCACTGGCACAAATGGCAAAACGACTACGGCAGCGATCATTTATTCTTTATTGCTGGATCTTAACTATCGTGTGGGACTTTTAGGCACAAGAGGTTTTTTTGTCAATGAGAAAAGGATTAAACCCAAAGGATTGACTACACCAAGCGTGTTAGAGCTGTATGAGAATCTTGAAATTGCCGCTATGGAATGTTGTGATTTTTTTGTGATGGAGGTGAGCTCTCATGCCATAGAGCAGGAGCGCATTGCAGGGATTGACTTTGCGTTAAGAATCTTAAGCAATATCACGAGTGATCATTTGGATTATCATAAAAGTATCGAGGAATATCGGCGCATCAAAAATCAATTTTTTGCTACTTCTGAATCTAAGCTGATTAATCTTGATGAATCGTATGCTGACTTTAATCCTACAAATGCCTTTACTTATGGAATTGAGCATAAAGGGTATTTGAGTGTAGATGCTTATGCGTTAGAAAATGGGATTGATGCCCATTTGAGCTGGAAGTATCAGCAAGAAGTAGAAACAACGACTATTGACACACATTTATATGGCAAACACAATCTTTACAATATCTTAGCTGCAATGGGAGCGGTGAAGATTCTCACATCTGCGCGTTTAAACGCCATTGCTCAAGCTTTAGAACATTTTGGGGGTGTGAGCGGACGCATGGAAATCATACATCAGAATCCTTTAGTGATTGTGGATTTTGCCCACACAGAAGATGGAATGAGACAAATTTTTGAAAGCTTTAAGCGTCAGAAGATTGCTGTTGTTTTTGGAGCAGGGGGTGATCGAGACAGAAGCAAGAGAGCAAGAATGGGAGCGTGTGCGCGGGAATTTGCACATAAAATTTATGTTACAAGCGATAATCCACGCAATGAGAATCCTCAAGATATTATTAGTGAAATACTTTCAGGCATTGATAACAAGCAAAATGTATTTGTCGAATCTGATCGCAAAAAGGCGATTTTATCTGCTTTAGAGAATCTTGAATCAAATGAAGTGCTATTGATCTTGGGTAAAGGTGATGAAGATTATCAAATCATTGGGAATGAAAAGATTCACTTTGATGATCGGGAAATTGTGCGCAATTTCTTTAAATAGAAAATAATGCCTTAACGCTCAATCCATTCTTGGATTTGTTTATAAAGCTGAACGCTTACTCGTTGAGAAGCAAAACGCAACGCATCGTATTGTTTTGATGCACTATGGGTGTGTGTAACTCTTGTGCTAAAAGATGGATTGTTTTTGCAATCCAAAATAGTAAGTGTTACTTCAATTTTTACTTCTTTGCCATTAGTGCTAATTATGACATCATTTTTGAGTGTGTTTTTTGCATTTGCATCAATAGCATAAAAATGTCCATATTCCTTGATCATATCATTTTTAATCATTTCTTTAATCACAGAACTTGTATCATTGCTATTTATGAGTAGTTTTGCTTGAGGTAAGGGTGAATTTTGCGCTAAAAGATTCTCAAATTTTGAGAGATCTTGGGTAGATTGATTTAAAGTCTCTAAATACAAGGCATACAGCTGAAGATTCTCAATATTTTGTGAAAGTAGGGCAAATTCTTTTGCAGAGAGTGCTTGGCATTGACCAATTTTACTTGCATTGAGCATATTGTAGAGATTGTTAAATTTTGTTTGAAATTGTTTAATAAGCGCAGTTTTGGGAATCTGTGCTTGGACATAGTAGAGATTATTTTTGAATTCATTTTTGGTGTATTGGACACTACCGATTTCAATATTAGAGCTATCTAGCCACACATCATTGCTTGAGTGATATTCAATATTGCTATTCTGACGCTGTGTGTTAAGATTAAATTGTGATTGGACACTTACATTAATCTGCGTGATAATATCACTTAAAGCATTGGCTTTAGCAGCATCTAATGTCTTCGCATTGCCAAAGCCAACAAAGAGTGAATCGTCTTTCGGAGTAGTAGCAAACCAAGAAGGCGGTGTGAGGGAAGAACTCCCTAAGCACCCTCCCCATAGAAATATTGTAAAAATGAGTAGCCCTATTTTACAAAGATGATTCATTTACTTTCTCTATATTGATTTTTAGAATTCAGAATCTATAGTCTTCAAAGCTTGAGTTTTAATATCAGCAGGGACTTTAGACTTATTGATTTGTTGTTTCACATTTGCTTTAAGTTTAGCTTGATTTTCAGGACTTAATTTGAGAAGCACGAAAACTCTGCTTGCATCTTGAGTGATCCAAGTATCTGTTTGCTTTGTCCCACTAAGTAGTTGAGAAGTCGATTGTTGTGTAATTTGCTCACTTAATGTTTCAATTTGTGAATTTTGCATTGAAGAGCTTGTGCTTGCTTTTGCTGCACGACTAAGCGCACTATTGACTTCCACGCCGACTTGTCGAGCAAGCTCATCACGCGCTAGAGCTAATGCTTCTGTGCGTGCAAAACCCAAATCACCATTGATGATAGGAGCATCGCCTACAGCACTCATATCGCCTTGCCCTGCATTAAGCACCCAATTTGGAGCACCTTGAATACTAAGTGCTTGGAGTGCTTTTTTATCAATTTTCTTTCCACCTTCACCCAAAGCATTGTCCTTATTAGCACAACCAACGATCATTGCTGCAGCTATTACACTTCCTAAAAGTATTTTTTTCATTATGAACTCCTTAAAATAAAATTTGAGATTACCAGCTGACTGATTTATTTGAGCCAACTTTAATGATATTGACTTCATCGTCCCACACGACAAGACCATCTTTTAGATTCACAAGAGTGAGTAAAAAATAATAATCTGTGCGTTGCTTAGAGCCGACTTTGGTATTTTTCTGCACAATCTTTCCTGAAAGAGATAATTCTGGAGCTTTGAGTGTGCCTTTTTCGATTGTCGTATGTTGGTCAAATTCATCATCATCTCGGGTATTGCGAGCTTTTTTAATACTTTTGTCTGTTTTTGCTCCAATTGCAAGAGTCAAGACAAATTTTCCACTATTGCGCATATCTCGAGTTACTTTGCGTGTAAGCTGATCAGTATCAATGGTTTGCATTGTGTCATTTATCACATCTGAAATCATTAGGACTTTAGGTGAGCTTAAACGAGAAAGATTCTTGACATAAGCACTTTTAAGCAAAGATTGGACACTATCACTTGCAGCTTTTTCGACATCATGATAATCAAGCCCCATACTTGTATAGCTTTTAGAATCCGCAGGATCAATATATTTAGGAGAGCTACTGCAACCGATTAATAATAAAGCACTGCATACTGCCCCACATAAAACTTTTTTATTCACTTATACCTCCTTTAAGAATTTGGTAATTTGAGCTATTATTTTTTATCCTTAGGTGTAGGATATTATCATTTTTTTGACATAAAACAATGAAATATTTAGAATTTTTCTTATCTTTTATTTTTTTGTCGGATTTTTCTACATTTTCCCCTTTATTACAATCTTTTAAGAAATGCAAATGGTAAAGTTGTTTCCCATCAGATTCAATAATCACATCTTCTTGCTTATGGGCAATCTGCATCACCATTGTTCTTTTAGGTAGAGCTGTGGATATACGAATATCAGCAGAATTTGTGCTAATTGAGTAAAGCATTCCTGCCAAAGCTCCATAAATACCAAAATTATCACTCAAGACGGATTGGGTAACGGATTTGAGAACTGCCGATGAAACTGCGCGTGTAACGATAAATGGAAGTTGTTTTTCAAATTCATTAGCAATCACGCGATCCAAATCACTCACTTCAGATGCTTGATAGATGATGCTGGGATTATTGGCAGAAACAGCACGATAATCTTTTGCACTTAAGCGACCCATAGTAAGCTCTGGCAATGATATTCCAACATGTAAGACATTATGACTTACAAGATAAGCAGGCAAATCAAGAGAAATTTCGACTTTTTGCGCACTTTGTCCTTCCTCGATAATTACCCATGTATATTTTGACTGATTGTAGCCATATTTGCGCTTTTCGAGCACTTCTAAATCACTTACAATAACAGAAGCATTGTTGATACCATAAGATTCTTTGTATAAATCCATTGCCTTACTATAATCATTTTCTAACATAAAAAATAAAGCCGACACATAACTTACAGAGGGATTAATAAAGCCTGTATAGGCATTAAAATTTTTTAAGTTAGAGTAATTTTGGTGCAAGATAGGAGATATAGATTTACTAGAAGAACTTACATCAATATTTTTAAGATTTGCATCTTGGGCATTTTGTTGTTTTTGTTCATCAAGAGCTTTTTGAATATCTTTTCTAAAGTAGTCTTTTGCTCTGCGTTGGCGATCATTGGCACGATTAAATTCCACTCTTGCTAAGGCATAGTCTCCCTTTGCCATTGCATTGAGGGCTTTATAGTAGTTAAACATCACTCCTTCATAGATATTACCTCGATATGTTTTGACATTTTCATTAATAAGCACAGCTCCGGTATTGTCAAAAAATCCTCCGAGCAATCCTTGCGATTCGTATTTGCTAAAAAGATTTTCTCCTTGTTCAAGGATATTGTGAGCGTCCTCATTTTGAATCTCAAATGCACTGATACCCGCCTGAAGATTCCATAATACATCGCCCGAATCACCCGCTTGAGATTTTGCATATTTGTATGCTTTATGTGTGTCTTCTTCGTAATAGTATTTATTGAAAGTATCCAAAGTATTTTTGTGCGAGCAAGCAGTAAATACGAATAAAATCAAAATAGCAAGAAGTATCCCCTCAAGACAAAGGTAAAATGAGAATTTTGCGATTCTCATTGGTCTTTTTAGTATATCTTTCACAAATTTCCTTAAGATTTAAATACATCAAAAATTAAAACAAAGCAATGATTATTAGATAAACTGCTTTAATTTTTTCTTAAAATATATTTCACTCTAGTTTCACACATTGTGAATAATATTTGACATTTAATTTAAGATTTATTTTTATTATTGAAAGGATAGTATTGATACCCCGAGTTTTCAAAGGTTGGAGTTTATGTCTTGTGAGTGTATTATGCGGAGTAGGCTGCACGACCAAGATTCCAAACACGCAAGAGATTGCTTCTTTAAATCATATTCCAGAATCTTTTCGTAATGCTCAATCAAGCGTCCTCCAAGAGAAAGCATCACAAACTGATATAGAAGCATTTTCACAATTCACAAATTTGATTGATGACAAGATGCTTTATAGTCTTGTGGAGATTGCTCTTGAAAAAAATACAAATGTCTTAGCAATGGCTTCGCGCATCAAACAAGCCCAAGCCCAAGCCAAAATTAGCACCGCAAATATGTTTCCTACAATCAATGGTGGCATCAATACAAGCTATATTGATAGACGCACACTTTCTGAAAGCACCCGTGTGCAACCCGGTGCAAATTCTGTCAATGCCACTGCTAGTTTAAGCTGGGAATTAGATCTTTTTGGCAAGCTCAATGCGTTGCGTCAATCTAGCAAAAAAGATTATGCTCAAGCACAAAGTAACCTCCAATACGCACAAATTACACTCATAGCTGAAGTAGGCACATTGTATTTTACTTTAAGAGAGAATGCTTATAACCTCAAGGCAGCCCAGTCAATGTTACAAAACCATGAAGAGATTCTTAGAATTAATAGCTCAAAGCACACTTTAGGATTGATTGATGTAAGCACTTATCGCGGGCTTGTCGCAAACACGACCAATCAGCGCAACAATGTCGAAACGCTTTCTTATACTTACGAACAAAATAAAAACGCACTTTTAACACTACTAAATATCAGCGCAAATGAGCTAGATTCTAAGGTTGATTTTTTGGATTCTCAATATGATTTGCCCTCTGTCAAAGAATTCTATGTAAATACCTTGCCTAGCGAGGTTTTGCTCTCACGCCCAGATATTCAATCGACCATTTACGCACTGCATTCTCAACTTTACAAAGAGACCAACGCAAAGGCGGCAAGATTCCCCACAATTTCTTTTAATGGCTCGATAGGGGAGATTCTATATAGCAGTAATGGGGCGGGTTCATTAGTCTTTCAAATTGCCAATGCAATCACCGCGCCGTTGCTTAATCGCACCTCATTGAGACAAAATCATCTGATTCAAAAAGAGCTTAGCAAAGAGGCTTACTATACGCTTCAAAATACTATAAATACAGCACTTGGAGAGATTGAAAATGCACTTTTTGATATTGATTCTAAAAAACGGCAGACAGAAAATAATGCTTCCGTGCTTGATGTAGGATTGAAAGCCTACGAAAGTGATAAGCGCAAAAATAGAGATGGATTACTGGATAAGAATGATTTTTTAACTAATGAAAATACTTTTGTGAATCTCCAAACGCAATTTTTTACTTCTAAAACTAATGAGATTCTCGCTGTCATCACACTTTTCAAAGCTTTCGGAGGGAATCTGTATATATCAAATACAGAAGTTTCCCAAGTTAATCCCTTAAAGGAAGAAAACGATAATAAATCATCTCAAGATAATGGAGAAAAACAATGAATCTTTATCAGACACTTAACCCTAAAAAAACGAGACTGAAGCTTCCAAAATGGCTCTTGATAGCCCTTGTGGTAGTGATTATATTCATTATTGCGTTATTTGTTTATTTTAGTTATTTTCATCAGCCGAGCCTTAAATTTGATAGCACCAAAGTGCAAAGGGGTAATGTAAAATCTACTATTTCCGCTTCGGGTTCGCTTTCTCCAATGAATAAAGTAGAGATAGGTAGTGTGATTTCCGGGCTTGTGCTTGAAGTCTTAGTTGAAGAAAATGATCATGTAACGCAAGGGCAGGTGCTTGCACGCATTAATCCCGAAACGATTAATCAGCAAATCGCCCGATATGAGGCACAACTCGCCTCTGCTCAAGCTCAACTTAAGGCAAGTGAGCAAACTCTAGTCGATAAAAAATGGAATTATGATCAATTACGCAAACTTTATGAAGCGACTAATGGCGATTCTCCCTCACTTTTGGAATTACAAAATGCAAAAACTGCTTATACGACAGCCCGTTCTGATGTGGAAATCAAAAGAGCATCGATTCTTGAAATACAAACAAACATTCAAAGCTCAAAAATTGACCTTAAAAACTCTCAAATTGTATCGTCCATTGACGGAGTTGTTTTGACGCGAAGTGTTGAAGTAGGGCAGAGTGTCGCGGCAAGTTTTCAAGCTCCCACACTTTTTGAAATCGCCGAGAATCTTGAAGAAATGCAGCTGAAAGCGAATATTTCAGAGGCTGATATAGGCAAAGTCAAGGAAGGACAAGATGTAACTTTCACCGTTGATGCTTATCCCGACAAAACATTCCGTGCTAAAGTCGATCGTGTGAATTTTGGATCAGGCGATAGTTCGAGTTCATCAAGCTCAAGCTCTTCGACAGATATTGTAAGTTATATTGCTAAAATGGATGTGGATAACAAATCCTTGCTTCTTCGTCCCGATATGAGTGCGACAGCTGATATTGTGATTGCACAAGCTAAAGATGCTTTGCTCGTGCCAAATGCGGCATTATACTTTGACCTTAATAAAACCTTGCAAAGAAACAACCAAAAGAAATCCTCTTCGAGTGTTGCTTCAATGTTTACTGCCTCTGCTCCTCGCCCACCAAGAGCGCGTTTTAACACGAAAGAAAAAGAAATCAAAAAAGGCACATTATGGATTCTCAAAGACGGAGTGGCTCAAGCAGTCGATGTGGAAGTGGGTATCACCGATGGGACAATGACACAGATTCTCAATGGCATTGATGAAAATACTGAAGTCATTACCGGCGTGCAGATTAATGGATAATCTATGGAAGAACAATTTATTCTTTTAAAAGATGTCCGTAAAACCTATGGTAAGGGTGAAAGTGCTTTTGAAGCACTCAAAGGTGTGAATCTAGCGATTTCTAAGGGTGAATTTGTCGCCTTAATGGGTCCAAGCGGATCGGGAAAATCAAGCCTTGCTAATATTTTAGGCACACTTGATGTAGGGAGTAGTGGGGAGTATCTTTTCTGCGGGGTTGATGTTTTTAAGCTTACACAGAATCAACGCGCATTGCTTAGACGTAATTATATAGGCTTTATTTTTCAAGGGTTTAATCTCTTAGCACGCACGACTGCCTTAGAAAATGTTGAGTTGCCTCTAATGTATCGAGGTATGAAAAAACACGAGCGAGAAGAAATCGCATTACAAGCCCTAGATAAAGTAGGCTTGAAAGATTGGGCTAGTCATACAAGTGCGAAACTTAGTGGTGGGCAGCAGCAACGCGTGGCGATTGCTAGGGCGATTGCTTCAGAGCCTTTGTTTTTATTAGCAGACGAACCTACGGGGAATCTTGATACAAAACGAAGTGTTGAGATTATGGAGATTCTTCAAGATTTGAACAAAACATCAGGTATTACGATTCTTATGGTAACACATGAGCCGGATATGGCAAAATATGCGAGTAGGGAATTGCATTTTTTAGACGGGAATTTGCGAAGTGATTCTGCTAATCCTTCGTTAGGGGGTGAGGAATGATATGGAATGCCTTTGTATTAGCTATAAGGCAGATTAAACGCAATTTTTTGCGCGCATTTTTGACAATGTTAGGTGTGATTATTGGTGTGGGTGCTGTGGTCGTGATGATTAGCTTTGGTAATGGCACAACAAAAATGATTAGCGATAATATTTCGTCATTAGGGAGCAATCTTTTACTTGTTTTCCCTGCGCGTGTTATGAATCCAAGTGGATCAAATCTAAGACGCAATTTCAATATGCAAGAAGTTCAAACACTCTCTGCTTTGATGACTGGATATATCGAAGCTCTCGCTCCAATTTCACAAACTTCCGTCCTTTTGCAATACAAAGCTCAAAATACAAGCACTCAAGCACAAGGTGTAACGCCTGATTTTTTTATCGTTACTCAATGGGACACCTTAGCGGGTAGGGGATTTGAAGAAAGTGAATATCGCGTAGGCAGCAATGTCTGTATGATTGGTGAATCGGTGCGAAAGAATCTTTTTCTTGATGAAAATCCTTTGGGTAAAAAAATCCGCTTAAGCAACATCGTATGTGAATGTATCGGGATTCTAGAATCTAAAGGGCAAGGCGGTATGGGTAATGATCAAGATGATGTGATTTTGCTTCCTATGAAAGCTTTTTCACGCTCGGTTTCACGGAGTGCGACACTTAATTCAATTAATCGCTTGATGATTCGTATCAAAGAAAATGTAGATTCTGACGAAGTTGTGCCAATCCTCACGCAAGCTTTGAGACAAGTGCGTAATGTGCGTAGCGGTGATAGGGATTCTTTTGAGATTATGGATACAAAGCAAATTGCTGAAACGCTCACTTCCACGACAAAACGAATCACCGTGCTTCTAAGCCTTATAGCAAGTGTGAGTTTGATTGTGGGTGGTATTGGTATTATGAATATTATGCTTGTGTCGGTTACAGAGCGCACACGCGAAATCGGCACTCGTATGGCGATTGGAGCATTACAAAGCGAAGTGTTGTTGCAATTTCTGATTGAATCTATTACTTTAAGCTCATTTGGAGGCATTATTGGGATTATATGGGCATTTTTTGCTTCGTGGATTCTTAGTATTTCTATGCAAATTCCCTTTATTTTCGATATTCCTACGGCTATTGTCGCGTTTTTATTTTCAGCCTTTATCGGTGTGCTTTTTGGATATTTACCTGCTTCAAGGGCTTCTAAGCTTAATCCCATTGATGCCTTAAGACATGAATGATTTTAAATCAGCATCAGCCAATTTTAGGGCTTTTTGAGCTCAAAACACCATTTTAATTTTGTTTTTATAAATTTGTTTTAGAAGTCTTGTATTTACTTGAAATAGGTTAGTGTAAGATTTATTAAAAGGATAGATTGCGAAAAAATGTATTATTAAGTATTAAATTAACTTTCATTTATTATTATATTAAATAATTAGAAAATTAGCCCATTTTTGTGTTAAAATATAGTTTTTCAAGGAAAGTTAAAAAGGGGGAGAAGCAAGTGGAATCTATTGATGAACCACAAATACAAAAAGATTTGTTTGGCGATATTATCAATCCGGCGGAAAATCTTGCTGATGATGTGGTATCTAATAAGAAAGCTAATAAAAAGATATTACTCCCCTCCCCCCCCCCAGGCTGAAACTAATCTTAAGTTACAGGAGCTTATTATGAGTTTTTGAGTTATAATTTAAGATTGGTTAATTTTAAAAATACAAAGGAGTTAAAATGAGAAAAGTTGGGATAGTAGCCTTTAGTGCAAGTATACTAGTTTTATTGTCTGCTTGTAGCAGTGTAGTAGGGATTGCTGGAATGGTGTCAGATACAAAAATCGGAGAAAATGCTAAAAAATACGCACCGAATTGCAAGGATTTCTACATCAAGAATAAAATCGTCTATAAGGGCTATAATGATGTAGATGTAGATGAGTCGACTGAACAAGTGATTCTTAGGAAAGAAAAAGTTCTTAATCAATTACGAGAATTTGACGCAAAGAAAAATGAAAAACTTAGCACATTTAATTATAAATGGGCAGAAACAAGCAAAGAAAATAACCATTTTTATTGCAAAGTAATTCTTGAGAATGGCTTATCTAGAAGTGAGAAAAAAGCATTTGCTGAAGAAACGCTAAAGTTTGATCCAAAATAAATGAGGCAAACCTACCTTAATCTATGTGCTTTTATAGCACATAGATGCCAAAAGCTTTAATCCTCCGCATCATTTATTCTAAGGTTTATGTTATAATCTCCTTGCCAAAAAGTTATAATCACTCATCTTTGAATATATTCTATTTAAAGGAAACATTTGATTGATGTAGCCGCACAATCATAAGAATATTTAGTTATGAAAACTGCACTTTTCAAACTATTATATATAAACCCCCTAATACAAACGCATAATAATAAAGCGTTTTTCGATATAATAAAATTTTTAGAATCTTAGAAACTTAAAGGATATTTTCAATGAAATACGCGCTTAATCTCAAAAGCGATTTCGAATCTAATCTGTTATTTTGGATCACGCGTTTTATGCGTTATAAACTCACGACTTTATCTAATCATCAAGTTAATGACAAAAACACCATTCTTAATGCGATCAATGAACTTAATACAATGCAAGATATGAATATTGCGCATTTAGAGCGTATTTGTAAAAACGCACGGAAAGCGGGGTTGATTGGGATTAACACCTACACCACACCTCTTATTAAGCTTTATGCCTATCTAAAGCAATTGCCGATTCAAAAAATGGAAGAGATTGATGAAGAGATTCTCAATGACTTTTTGAGCGTTGAGACAAGCTCACTTGCGATTGCGAGCAAGAAAAATTATCGCATCGCCCTGATTGGATTTTTTGGTTATATCGATAAGCAAAATGAAACAAATGGCACTTCGTATGTTTATAATATCACTCTGAAAATCAATGCTTTGCAAGGTAAAAGTGGTCAAAAACTCCCAGCGTTTTTGAATGAAAAAGAGTTAGAATCTTTTCTTAGCGCAATTGATAATGCCAAACTTAGCCCAAAAATCGCCTCACGCAACAAATTGATTATCAAACTGATTGTTTATACCGGCATTCGTGTGAGTGAGGCTTTGAATCTTCACCTTAAAGATATTTTACCCTCACAAGATTGTTATCTTTTGCAGATTCGAGGTAAAGGCAATAAGCCACGCGTGGTGATGATACGGCGATTCCATATCGATACCCTACTCCAATCATGGCTCACTCAACGCTCAAGTCTTTCGCCTCAATACGATTTGCTTTTTTGTAATTCTAAGGGTGAAGCACTCACGCAAAGTTATATTTACCAAAATGTAGAGAAGATTCTATTGGAAGCAGGTATTAGGAAAGAAAAAAATGGCGCGCATATGCTCCGACATTCTTTTGCGACCTTGCTTTATCAAAAAAAACACGATCTTATTATGGTGCAAGAAGCCTTAGGACATGCCAATCTTAATACAAGCCGTATCTATACGCATTTTGATAAAGAGCGTTTGCGTGAAGTGGCAAGCATTATGGATACAATTACGCCTTGATTATTTTTACTTAAAACAAAGGATTCTTAATGAATGATGCCTCTTGTCAGACTTGTCGCTTTTATAAATATAAAAAACAGATTCAATGGTCGCTATACATCGTATGTATCGCTATTGCAGTAATTTTATGTCTGTGGAATTTTGAAATTTATGGTGATATTTTTCGTCTTATGCCTATTTTTGTAGGATTATTACTGCTTGTTCAAAAAAAATACATACTTTTAAGGGACTTTATTATCACTTGCGTGATAGTCTTGGGCATTGCTTTTGGTTGCAAAATGGGCTTTGCTTTTCTCGCTGCGTATTATGGAGATTCTGAAAGTATTATGTCATTTGTGCAAATTGCCAAACGCCCCATAAATGGAGAGTTTAAGGGATTCCCTAGCGGACATACAACAGCGGCTTTTATCGTTGTCGCCTTTGGGTGGATTTATTGCAGTATGAAGTGGAAAATTTTACTTTTGATTCTTGCTCTTTTGGTGGGGTATTCGAGAATCTACAGCACTTGGCATACTCCTACACAGGTGATTTGCGGAGCTTTGTTAGGTTTAGGATCGGGGTTTGTGTTGTTGTGGATTCTGAAAAAAACTCATCATTCTATTGACAAAATGAGCGATAAGGATTATAATCCCTCACTTCAAGAAAACAATGCTTGAAATGGGGCTGATTGGCTTTCGACAGGAGTTGTGAGACTTAAGTGCATGTGAGCGTGGCAAAGCTCTCAAACTGCCATTAAATTAAACGCAAACAATGCAAATTACGCTCCAGCTTACGCAAAAGTAGCGTAAGTTTATCCATTTTTGGAGCCGGCTTAAGATAAGATTCTAGCGATTATTTTGAGCTGTCATCACAGCTAGATGCTCTCTTCTTGATGCCTTAGAGTAGAGAAAAGATGAAGGTTGCTTGCGGGATTTGTGTTTTTGGGGTGTTAAACAACCCGTAAAAAGATTCTTAACACCCGCTAAACATGTAGAATCTTAAGAAGACTCAAACTTTTGGACTGGGGTTCAACTCCCCACAGCTCCACCATTCTAACTAACCTACTTTTTATCCAAATTCTTAAATCATCTTATTTTGGTAAATTAGTGAATCTGTGTGGCTTTACGGATTCTGTATGCTTTAGAGCGACAAGCACTTGAGCAAGTTTTTGCACTTTTACTTCCAATAAATGACTTATGACAGACTTCGCAGTCTTTGCGAGCTTTATCAAGACTTTTAAGCAGTGAAACCACTTCACTTTGGGTCAGTGAATGTTTGCAATAAGGACATTCCATAACAAACTCCTTGCGATGATAATTTATCGTATTATATCACATTTTAGAAAGTGTATTGACACATTTTATAAAATGTAATATAATCCTTGCCCAATCCACGATATTAACCCAAAGGTTTTTAATCCTTATGAAAACTCCATATTATTCTTTTCTCTTTTCCTTTAAAAATGCGTTATTTATCAATGCGTTTATGATACTGCCTTTTTTTGCAGATTCTTTACCTGCTGATTTGCCTTCCCAATCCCAAAATGTCAAACTCTCTCCACTTATCACTAGCGATAAAGCAATCGAGGAAACTTCGTATCTTAAAGTTTTTGATTCGCAATATTTACAAAATATTCAAGCACAGAATCTAAGCGAGACTTTTGTCAAAGATTCTGAAATACAAGTCGGCGGAGGTGCAAAAATCGCTCAAAAACTTTATGTGAGAGGCTTAGAGGATCGTATGTTTCGTGTCAGGCTTGATGGTATTATGCAAAATGGCAATATCTTTCATCATCAAGGTAATATGCTTTTTGACCCTTTCTTAGTGAAATCTATATCGATTCAAAAAGGGTTTGCTGATATTGAAAATGGTGCAGGTGCTTTGGCTGGTGGGATTGATATTGTGAGCAAAAACGCCTTTGATTTGCTGGGGAAAAATCAAAATTATGGGGCTTATTTTGCACTCGGCGGACAGAGTAACTATGGCATCAATACTTCTCTTGCAGCCTATGCGCGTTTAGCAGAAAAACTAGGTTTGCTTGCTTCGTATAATTTTGAGGATATGCCTTATTATCGTGCGGGTAACCATCAAAAAGTCCCATCATCAGAATCTAAAGCTCACAATGCCCTTTTCAAGTTTGATTTTCAGGCAAACGCACATCACTCAATGAATCTAACTTATCATTTTACTAATCTTGGCTCGATTGCGCCTTATAGCGCGAATGTGATTTTGGATTCTGCACCGACATTGTATGCTAATACCTTGAATGCACATAATCTTGGCTTATCCTATCTCTATGACATACAAGATTTTTCTCTTAAATATAATATGTATTACACACACAAATCATTGGTTATGAATCCTACCAGTGAGACAAATTCTCCTGCTACTGGTGGTGGCGGACATAATCATAATCATGAAGAAGCACCTCTTGATTTAGCATTACAGAATCTAGGGGCTGATTTGATTTTCAAACATTCTTTCGCGTCATCTCGTTATTTTCTTAAATATGGCTTGAATTATCAAATGATTCTCTCTAATGCTTACCATCTTACTGATCATCAACAAGATCACGGCAATACGGGAAAGGAACTTGGAGCAGTTTATGGAGGATTTATCGCAGGTGAGATTAATCTTTTAGATTCTCTAAGTTTGGATATAGGCAGTCGCTATGATGTGTATAGTTATCGAGATAAATTTTCACAACAACATGCCAATAATGGCTTTAGCCCTTATATCAGTCTGCTTTATACACCTATCAATGATTTGAGTTTAAGAATCTCATATGATTATGCTACACGAGGGGCAATGCCTATTGATGTGTCTTTGCTTACAAATTCTCATGCGACTATCAGCTCCAATCTTAAGGCTGAAAATATGTCAAACACGCAAATAGATGCCGATTTTGATAATGGTTTTTTAAGCCTTCGAGGGAGTGCGTATTATTCTTTACTCAAAAATTTTATCAATAACTACACAAATAATGGTGTTGATGAGCATAATTCCTTATCAAAAAATATGGAAAAACCTGTAGAAGTGCTTGGGTATGAAGTCGGGGCAGGTTTGGATTTTACCTACGCCAAGATAGAATTTTCTCTCGCACAAAGTTTTTTGAGTTATGATAAAAAGCCTATCACCGATACTTTTGAGCTAGGAGCAAATAGCGGAAGAAGCTATAATCTTAGTATCCACTCCTCTCCTTTCAAAAGTCTGCCTTCTTTAGAGATTCTGTGGATTAGTCGCTTTGTAGAGGGTATTGACTTTCAAGGCTATAATCTCTACTTTAATGAGCTTGAAAATGTAAGCAAAAAAGGCTACAACACGCATAATCTTTATGTTAATTATCAAATCAAATCACGCGTTATTTTGTCTTTGGCATTACTGAATCTCACCAATCAAACCTATACTAATCAAATGAGTCCGCTCAAGGAATTATTTGCTAAAGAATCTGGGATTCCTTTGTATGAACCCGGCTTTAATGCTAAATTTAAAATCATTATAAAGTTATAATAATTCACTGCTTTTTGGCTATAATTGCGCCTGTGATTTTTATTTAAGGAGATAAGTATGAATTTAGACAAAGTATCTGTAGGCGAAAATCCCGATAAGATTAATGTAATTATTGAGATTCCTTATGGTTCTAATGTAAAATATGAAGTAGATAAAGAAAGCGGTTTGGTTGTCGTGGATCGTATTTTGTATGGTGCGATGTTTTATCCTGCAAATTATGGTTTTGTGCCAAACACTCTTGCTGATGATGGTGATCCTGTCGATGTGTTGGTAATTAATCCCTATCCTCTTCAAGCTGGCAGTATGATCAAATCACGGCTTATTGGCGTGCTTGTTATGGAAGATGAAAGTGGAATGGACGAAAAATTGATTGCTGTGCCTGTCTCTAAAATCGACCCTTCATTTGACAAGATTCAGTCTTTACAAGATTTGCCTCCTATCACTTTAGACAGAATCAAGAATTTCTTTGAGACTTACAAAATGCTTGAGCCTAATAAATGGGTAAAAGTAAAAGATTATCAAGACAAAAACGCTGCTAAAGCAATTCTTGATAAGGCAGTTAAAGCCTACCATTAAATGTGTAGCGTTGAAAAACGCTACAAAGCAACACAAAATATCCTTTTTTAAAGCCATAATTAAACCAGCCATTACAACAAATCAAGTATGATAAATGAAATTTATTCTAAGGGTTTAAAAATGTTCCAAAAGATTCTCATTGCTAATCGTGGCGAAATTGCGGTGCGTATTATTCGAGCGTGTAGGGATTTACATATCCAAAGCGTGGCGATTTATGCTCGTGCTGATAGGGATTCTTTGCATGTCAAAATGGCAGATGAATCTTACGAAATCAGCGATGATCCCTTAAGGGGATATTTAGATCCTGATATGATTGTCGAAGTTGCGCTCAATGCAGAGGTTGATGCGATTCACCCCGGTTATGGGTTTTTGAGTGAAAATGCAGCATTTGCTAAAAAAGTGCAAGATGCGGGGATTGTATGGATTGGTCCAGATTCTCAAACGATCGCAAAAATGGGCGATAAAAACGCTGCGCGCTCAATTATGCAAAAAAACGGAATCCCTATTGTGCCGGGCACAGAACCACTTAACAATCGTTCTATCCATAGCATCGCTAAAGAAGCTCTTAAAATCGGCTATCCCATTATCCTTAAAGCAAGCAGTGGTGGAGGCGGCAGAGGTATACGCGTGGTTGAAAAAGAAGAAGACTTAGAAGATGCGTTTAATGCTTGTAAGCGCGAGGCAAAAGCATTTTTTAAAAATGATGATGTGTTTATGGAAAAATACATTACAAACCCGCGCCACATTGAATTTCAGATTCTCGCAGATAATTATGGTAATGTGATTCATTTGCTTGAGAGGGATTGTTCGATTCAGAGACGGCATCAAAAGCTTATCGAAATCGCTCCTAGCCCCTCTATCAGCGATGATTTGCGGCGTAGAATGGGTGTAACTGCTGTGGCTGCGGCAAAAGCTGCAGGATATACAAATGCTGGAACGGTGGAGTTTTTACTTGATGATAATGGTGTGTTTTATTTTATGGAGATGAATACGCGCATACAAGTCGAACATGGTGTTACAGAGGCTGTTACAGGTTATGATCTTATCGGGCGACAAATCCGTATTGCACAAGGTGAAATTCTCGATCTTAGCCAACATGATATTCGCGCACAAGGCTATGCTATTGAAGCGCGTATTAATGCTGAAGATGTCAATAATGACTTTATCCCTAATCCGGGGAAAATCACTACCTACTACCCTGCTCTTGGACCTTTTGTGCGTGTGGATAGCTGTATTTATAAAGATTATGTGATTCCTCCTTATTATGATTCAATGATTGCAAAACTCATCGTTCATGCTTCAAGTTATAACCTTGCTGTGAATAAACTTTCAAGAGCATTAAGTGAATTTACGATTAAAGGTATCAAAACAACCATTCCTTTTTTGATTAATATTTGCAATGATAAGGATTTCAGACAAGGACACTTTGATACCTCATATTTAGAAACAAAATTGCAAGAATTAATGCCAAGCCCTACAAGCAAACCTGAAGATGATGTAGTCGCTGTGATTGTTGCTGCTTTGAGTGCGAGATATGGGGCGTAAATAATGAAAAATGTCTATAAAAATACTAATTTTTTAGACAAAAGAGCGTGTGAAAAGTTCAAACTTACATCAGAATTGCTTATGGAAAATGCCGCATTTGCTTTAGAATCTTTGATTGCTAAGGTAACGCACAAAGGCAGTGTGATTACAATTTTGTGCGGTGGGGGTGATAACGGGGGCGATGGCTATGTGCTTGCTCGCAGGTTAAGCGGGGATTATCATATCAGAATCTATCAAGTCAAAGAGCCTAAATCTCCCTTGTGTCAAGAATCATATGAGCGAGCAAGTGAATGTGAAATTAAATGGATTAAAAAACTCTTGCCTTGTGATGTGATTGTGGATTGTATTTTTGGGAGCGGGTTTAGAGGTGAGCTTGAACCTTATGTCAAAGATATTATCAAACAAGCCAATAAGATTGCTAGAATCAGAATTGTTTGCGATATTCCTAGCGGTTTGAGTATGGAATCTCACCCAGATTCTGTGATTTTCAAGGCTCATTACACAATGTGTATGGGCGCACTCAAACTCGTATGTTTAAGTGATATTGCAAAGGATTATGTGGGAGAACTATTTGTAGGGGATCTTGGACTTTCAGCAAAAAACTACGAAATTAGCTCCAATATCAAGCTTCTAGAATCTTGCGATATTTCTTTGCCATTGCGTTCAAGCCATAATGTCCATAAAGGTAATTTTGGGCATTTAGCTGTTTTTAGTGGTGAGAAAATTGGAGCAAGCATTATTGCTGCGCAAAGTGCATTGCATTTTGGAGTGGGACTTGTGAGCCTTATTAATGATGAAGAAAACTTCAAATACTCTGTCCCTTTTGAGCTAATGTCCGCTTCGACTTTACCACATAATACCTCTGCGATTGCTGCAGGTATGGGGCTAGGTAAAGATAATGCAAAAAAAGTCTTAAATCAGATTGAGCAACAACAAATCCCTTGTGTGCTTGATGCTGATATTTTTCACACACCTTGTATTAAAGATTTTTTAGATTCCACACTCAATGCACAGACCCTTGAAGACACGATGCAAATCGTGCTGACACCCCACCCTAAAGAATTTGCTTCACTTCTTGAAATATGTGAGCTCGGGCATCTTGCTCTGCAAAATCGATTCGAACAAATGCTTGCATTTTCTCAAAAATACCCCCATATCGTGCTTGTGCTTAAGGGTGCAAATGTGTGGATTTCTAAATCACAAGAAATATTTATTAATCCTTTAGGCTCAATGGCTTTGGCAAAAGGCGGTAGTGGTGATGTGCTTGCGGGATTAATCGGTGCGTTGCTTGCTCAAGGTTATGACGCCTTATCTGCAGCGATTCAAGGCTCATTGACACACGCTCTTGCCTCACGACTTGCTATTGAAAGTATCGCAAATTATGCTTTGACTCCACAACTTTTAATTGAAAACATTACAAAATTACATAAAAAGGAATATTTATGAATGATAATTTTTATATTGGCTCAAAATCTTTTACTTCGCGTTTAATCGTAGGGAGTGGTAAATATCAAGACTTCACCACGACAAAACAAGCAACACTCGCAAGTGGTGCAGAGATCATCACTGTGGCTGTCAGACGCGTAAATATTATGGACAATAAAAGCGAGAATCTCTTAGAAGTCTTTAAAGATACCCCTATACAATTTTTACCTAATTCGGCAGGGTGTGTAAATGCCAAAGAAGCTATCACACTTTTTAGACTTGTCAAAGAGGCGACAGGGATTGACTTTATCAAGCTTGAAATCATTGGCGACACGCAAAAGACACTTTATCCCGATGTGCTAGAAACACTCAAAGCAACAGAAACACTTGCAAACGAGGGATTTTGCGTATTAGCTTATACAAATGACGATCCGGTAATGGCAAAGCGACTAGAAGATGCAGGAGCAAGTGCGGTAATGCCCCTTGCTGCGCCTATTGGTAGTGGTCTTGGAATCCAAAATCGCTATAATATTGGCTTTATCAAAGAAGCAATCAAAGTGCCTTTGATTGTCGATGCAGGCGTAGGTTGCGCAAGTGATGCAAGTGTCGCTATGGAGCTTGGAGCTGATGCAGTGCTTACAAATACTGCAATCGCTATGGCGAGCAATCCTATTTTGATGGCTGAAGCGATGAAAAACGCGGTCTTAGCAGGGCGTCAAAGCTATCTTGCAGGTCGGATTCCACGCAAAGCCTATGCAAGTGCAAGCTCACCTATTGAAGGTATGGCGCAACTTTCATAGATTCTGGATAAAATATGAAAGATAGAATCTTCACACAAGATGTCAGCAAGCAATTTGAATTTGATGCGCAAGTCGCAAGTGTATTTGATGATATGCTTGAGCGTTCAATCCCACACTATAAAGAAGTATTGGGACTTATTGTAGATTTTTGCTCTTATAATCTCCAAACACCACACAGAGAATCCCAACACTTAGATGTTACAGAGTCTGCAGAATCTCACACAAATAACTCGCAAACTTCGCAAGATTCTCAATCTTTAGACTCTTCCAATTCTCCGCTTATTTATGATTTGGGAAGCTCGACTGGCACGACACTTTTAGCCCTCTCTCAAACTCTACCCTTGCACACGCGTTTTATAGGGATTGACAATTCTCAAGCAATGGTTGATAAAGCCTCACTCAAAGCACAAGCCTATGAGGCAAAGATTGATTTTGTATGCGCGGATTTACTTGAGTATAATTTCTTACCTTCGCAAGTTGTGATAGCAAATTATATTTTACAATTTATCCGTCCGATGCAACGCGCCGCATTGTTGCAAAAGATTTATCATTCTTTGAGAAATGGTGGGATTCTCATCATCAGTGAAAAAATGATTTCTCATCACAGAATCCTTGACCATCAAATGATAGAGCGATATTTACGCTATAAAAGTGAGCAAGGCGGGTATAGTCAGACTGAAATCAGCAAAAAACGCGAGGCATTAGAAAATGTATTAGTGCCTTTTAGTCTTGAAGAAAATATGGCTTTACTCAAACAAACGGGATTTGAAGGTATCGAAGTGCTTTTTAAATGGGTGAATTTTGGCACAATCATCGCCAAAAAATAATATGCTTTTCATGAGGGATTTGATGAATGGCTAATAATGATACATCACAACGCATATTATGGTCTGTTTTAATGTTTGTCGCAATGATTTTTTGGGGAATGTCATGGCCTTTTTCCAAACTCCTCACGCAACAAGCCTCACCTTATCTCATCGCTTTTTTGCGTTTTGCGGCGGTAAGTATTACCTTTATTCCTGTGATTTTATTCCTCAAACTTTCATTTAAGATTCCCAAAAATACACTCAAAATGTTTGTAAGCGTTTCACTTTTTAATGCCTTATATTCGCTTTTCTTTTTTGTGGGCTTGGGGTTTGGTTTTGCAGGCAAGGCAGGTGTAATCACGGTAACACTCTCCCCTATCCTTACGGCACTTTTTGCGGCGATTTATTACAAAACACATTTATTAGGGAGAGAAAAAATCGGACTTTTGATTGGTTTAATTTTAGGCGGATTCTTACTCCAAGCAAGCAGTTTTGAGACACTTTTTTCACCTTTTAATCTCTTTTTTGTCGCAGCTGCTACAAGTTGGGCGATACTCACAATTATCTCTCGCCATCTTTCAGAGCATCTCCACCCTATTGTATTAAATTTCTACACTTCACTCTTAAGCGCATTATGGTTTTTTCCTGTTATTTTCATACAAGATATGAGTATTTTACTTGAGGTCAAGGCTGATTTTTGGCTAGATTTATTTATCATAGCTGTTTTATCTACTGCCATTGGCACAAGTATTTTTTACAAGGGTGTGAGTGTGCTTGGAATCAATCAAGGTGCGAGTTTTACGCTTATTACGCCTCTTAGTGCGTTGTTTTTTAGTTTTGTTATTTTGGGTGAGATTCCCCAATGGCAGACGCTTATCGGTGGCACAGGAGCGATTATTGCGATATATTTTATCAGCCTTTATCAATCTCATCATTTTAAATTTTTCAAAAAGGAGTTATTATGAAAAATATTTTAGTCCCCATAGCACAAGGGTTTGAAGAAATAGAGCTTGTTTCGATCATCGATACACTAAGGAGAGCTGGGCTTAATGTGATTGTAGCAAGTTTAGATTCTCAAAAATTAGTGAGAGGTGGGCATCAGATTTTTATCCAAGCTGATATGGTATTATCAGAAGTTGATATATCATCTTTAGGGGCTATTGTCCTTGCTGGAGGACTTGAAGGAATGCAGAATCTCGCTGCATCATCAAAAATCATTGAGATTATTCAAACACTTGATTCTCAAAAATCTCTCGTATGTGCGATTTGCGCCTCTCCCATCGTGCTAAATAAAGCAGGTGTGCTAAAGGGAGATTTTACCTGCTATCCGGGCTGTGAGGAAAACATCAAAGCTCATAGGCTTGAAGTAGCTGTTGTCAAAAATGAAAATCTCATCACTTCTGCTGGTCCTGCCACGGGAATATTGTTTGCCCTAGAGATTATTAAAGAACTTTGTGGCGCACAAAAAGCGCAGGCATTATGGGAAGGTATGCAAATACCCCTTGCTCAATCTTATCCTAATACATTTGCATCGTGATACAATGCAAACTCCCATGCCACAGAATCAAAGTGCGACAATCAATGCCTACCACTCGGTGATTAGGCAATGCCGCACGCAAAGTTTCTAGCACTCTAGCATCATTGGCGTCATTATAGGTTGGCACGAGCAAACCTCCATTGACAAATAAAAAATTCACATAGCTTGCTGGCAATCGTTCTTGATTCTCATCATAAATCGCTTGAGGAAAAGGAAGAGCGATAAGCTCATAAGGTTTGCCATTACTCTGCCGAAGTGATTGCAATTCCTTCTCCATTTGTCGCAATTCCTTAAAATGCTCATCATGAGAATCTTCACATTTCATATAGGCGATTTTATCTGGTGCAATAAATCGTGCAAGCGTATCGATATGACTATCTGTATCATCTCCCGCTAAAAAACCATAATGCAGCCACAAAATCTCCTTCACACCAAACAAACTTTTAAGCTTATGGTGAATCTGCTCTTGTGTAAGGTGAGGATTGCGGTTAGATTCTAAAAGACATTGTGTATTGGTCAAAAGCACGCCTGCACCATTACTATCAATGCTGCCCCCTTCAAGCACCATATCTACTTTAAGAATCTTATCAGGTGTAATAATCGCTGCAATTTCTGGGATTTCTTTCGCAAGGGAGGCGAGATTCTGTGTGATTTGATTATCAAAATTTGCAGGATATTTTAGTCCCCAACCATTAAAACCAAAATCAAGAATCTTTAATTGCTGGTCTTCTTCGATAGTAATTCCTCCAAAATCCCTTGCCCATGTGTCATTTGTGGGGATTGAAGCAAGGATTAGATGCTTGTTTGCAATCTCTTGGGCAAAGCGTGAATGTAATATTTCCCAACCCTCTTTATCCCTTGTATCCACACATAAAAGCACAGATTCAAAGCTCAAAATATTTTTAATAATCTCACAAAAGCATTCTCTTGCGTCCTCCAAATGCTCCGACCAATCACTATTTTGATGAGGGAAAGCCATCAAGATAGCCTTTTGCTCCTCCCACTCTGCTTTCAAATGTCTCATATTTATCCTTTATTTTGTATAATTCTAGCATATTATTAAAAAGGATTCTGATGATTTTGAGCATTGAATCAAGCTGTGATGATAGCTCCCTTGCTCTCACTCGTATTGCGGACGCAAAGCTAGTATATCACATTAAACTTTCTCAAGATCAAGAACATAGCCGCTATGGTGGAGTTGTGCCAGAAATAGCCTCAAGACTTCATGCAGAAAGATTACCCGAGATTCTCTCAAAGCTTAAAATATTTTTAAACAACGACTTCTCTTGTCTTAAAGCTATTGCTGTTACTTCACGCCCGGGCTTAAGCGTTACGCTCATTGAGGGAATGATGATGGCAAAAACTTTAGCTCTTGCCTTGCATCTTCCACTTATCTGCATCAATCATCTTAGAGGGCATATTTATTCACTTTTTATCAATAATCCTACCCCGATTTTTCCTTTAGGGATTTTACTTGTATCAGGCGGACACACGCAGATTCTCCAAGCGCACTCCCAAACGCGTATTGCTATCATTGCACAAAGTCTTGATGATAGCTTTGGGGAAAGTTTCGATAAAGTCGCTAAGAATCTCCATTTGGGTTATCCCGGAGGTCCTATTGTCCAAGAAATGGCACAGAATTTTACCAAAACACATCGCACCCCGCATCAATTCCCCGTGCCACTTGCTCAAAGCAAGCAACTTGCCTTTAGTTTTTCGGGCTTAAAAAATGCTGTAAGACTAGCTATTATAGAGGATTCTAAAGATTCTCCACTCCAACAAGAGAATCTCGAAAGTATTTGTGCAGGGTTTGAGCAAAGTGCTTGTGCGCATATACTTCAGCGGTGCAAAATGTATTTTCAAACACCTTCAGCGCAAGAAATCAAATTTTTTGCAATTGTAGGAGGAGCAAGTGCAAATCTAAGATTGCGCCAAGAGATAGAATCTCTATGTCAGCAATATGATAAAAAACTACTTCTTGCGCCACTTGAGTTTTGCTCCGATAATGCAGCGATGATTGGACGAGCGGCAATAGAAGATTATAAATGTAAAAATTTTACGCCTCTAAGTGAGGCGCAAGTCGCACCCAAAAGCTTATCGGGTGATTTTGTGTGAATCTAAAACTTATCTAGTAATTAAGGTTTATCATACCTTATATATAAAATTAACTCCAAAAAAATTATCTTGTATTCTTTAGTTAAAATAACCTAAAATTTTTATCAGAATCAAAAAAAAAAAAAAACGATATTGTGTAAAATTTATACAGAAATGTAAGGTTAAGAGAGTTCTAGCATTCGATCCAGTGCGATTTTTGCCCATTTTTGAATCTCTGCATCTAAAAAAACCTCGTTGATTGGTTTATTATCTTCATACGCACGCAACACATCAAGCAAATCTTGCAGGGTCGTCTCATTCATTGTGGGGCATTGTGGCTTACTCGCGCTTAAGACAAAAGTCGTTTGCTCATCTCCATTTTTAGGGCGCAAACGATTGACAAGATTAAATTCCGTGCCTACGGCGACTTTTTGCTCTAAGGGGAGACTGCGCACATAATGGATAATTTGGCTTGTAGAACCGACAAAATCCGCCATTTCTACGACATTTGGATCACATTCGGGGTGAACAACGATTTTAATATCTTTAAATTTTGAACGATAGAATCTCACATCATTAGGCGTGAAAAGCTGATGAACAGAACAGAATCCATCATAACATATCACATCAGAAGAAAGCACCTTTTGAGGTTCATCTCTGCCTAATAACGATGAGCTTTTGCCATCAGCTCGAGCGAGATTTTCTCCCAAGCAACGATCGGGAAGAAAGAATATCTTTTTACCTTGTGCTTTGGCAAAGTCAAATATCTTCTTTGCATTTGCGCTTGTGCATACAAGTCCGCCCATTTGGGCGACTTTGGCTTTCACATCGACATTGGAATTGATATAAGTGATAGGAAAAATCTCCTCACGACTTAAACCATAAGATTCTAAAATCTTAATGCTTTCATCAAAATAATCCGAATCTATCATTCGAGCCATAGAACAACATGCTAAACGCGGCATAATCACGCGTTTTTGTGGCGCGAGCACTTTCACACTTTGTCCCATAAAAGCTACACCACAAAAGACGATAAGATTTTTATCACTCTGTGAAGCTTTACGCGAAAGCTCTAAGCTGTCTCCGCACAAGTCTGCAAGAGCGACAATTTCATCTTTTTGATAAAAATGCGCGACCAAGAGGGCATCAAGCTTATGTAATAACTCGGTAATTTGGTGAGTAAGCATCTTATCTTGCATAGCATTTCCTTTTTGGGAATTATGAATATGTCCCTATGTTTTGTGCGTATCGGACTTTATCACCCATTTGGATATTAAATTCTGCTTGTTCCATCGCCAAAACAACGGTAGAACCCATTTGAAACATTCCTAATTCTTCGCCTTTGCGTATTATAACAGGTGTTCGATAATCATAAGTAATGTTTTGCATACCCGCATTAGTGTGGATTTTAGAATCAAAATGCAAAACAATACTTCCCACATTAAGCGCACCGACAGCGACAAAATACAGCCATTGATTCTGTGTTTTTGCGACTACGACTACACGCTCATTTCGCACAAATAAATCGTGATTTTTGTTGAGTGAGGGCATATTGACAGCTAAAAGCTCTCCACCAAAATAACGCACTTCTTGAATCTCCATATCACAGGGTGCGTGAAAACGATGATAATCTCTAGGAGAAAGATAAAAATTAATATAATGCAAATCCTTATCAAGTTTTTGTCCTAAAAGCTCTTCAATAGAGTAGCTCATTCCTTTGATTTGCAGTGCGGTTTTTTGCTCTGTCTTGCCCATTTGTGTGATTAGAGAATCTGTAGGTGCGATGAGCGCGTTAGGATTAGTATCTATGGCACGGGGTTTTTGTAGTGAGCGTGTAAAAAGCGCGTTGAGCGAAGAGTAACTCGATATAGGGGCAAACTCTTCTAAATCAATTTTGAAAATTTTCACATACACACGATTGATAAAATGTTGGATAGGTGTGCAAAATTGATGTGAAGCAAATCGACCAAATAGTCGTGAAATACGATTAGAATAAAACATTTTAAACTCGCTTTTGTAAAGAATTTTGCCCGCGAATTGCTAAGGCATAGAAAAATGGCGTATCCAAAAGGGCTAAAAAGATTTTCATTGCAAAATCAAAAAGCACCATTAGTAATACCTTTTCCCACGGATACACAAACAAAAATGCAATGTGAAAGAATATCATTGTATCAATGAATTGTGAAGCAATCGTGCTAGCATTATTTCGTAGCCACCACAACGCGGGAAATCTATTTTTAAGATAAAAAAACAAATGAACATCGACATTTTGAGAGACAAAAAATGCACACACGCTTGCAAGAGCAATGCGTGGATCACTCGCATAAAGTGAAGGGATAAAAGCAAGCAATAAACCTAACCATAAGGTTTTCAACACTTGCGCTTTTGAATATTTTTCACTTAAAATATCCATGAGCAAAAAACTTAAGGGATAAGTTAAAGCCCCATAAGTCAGCGGTGAATCAAAAATATGATATTGCACGGTATAATTAGCAAGCACGACAATAATAGCAAATGAAAATGCGCTGAGTAAAAAGACACTTTTTCTCATTTTATGATATTGCTGTGGTTTGAGACTCACAAATAACTCCTTAATAATATTTTAGATTCCAATTTTATCACTCCTTATGTTCGGATTCATACAATGGGATTGATTCAAGAATCTGGCTTGAGAGTTGTGCATTATATTGTTTCAAGCTGTTTTTTAGCTGAATTTCCCATAAGTCAAAACCTTCTCTCATTTTCGCCTTAAATGTATCTTCGTTAAGTGCTTCATCAACGCTATTAATCACGACATCAGTTGCTACAAAGAATCCAATTGCACATAATGGCGCAAATGCCCCGCATAATAAAGCACCCCCTGCCCCCACAGCGGTAGAAGTCCCCTTTTTAAGGGCGGTTTTACCTAATAATTTGCCCCCACTTTTGGCAATTGCCTTGCCCGAAGCCTTTAATATCATCACGCCCCCTACGCTGATGCTTAAAAGTGCGGAAATTCCATCAGTTGCTCTTGGAGAAAGCAAATCAAGGGATTGATTAAACACATCAAGATTCGTATTTTGAGTGATTTTAGCACCTTCTTTGGTTTTTTGATAAGAAAAAAGTTCAAAGGTTTGCTGCATTTTTTTCTTAAGATCTTGCAAATGCGTGTCGTATAGACCATTAAGATGCTCTTGCAAATCATAAGGCGTGTAGGTTTTAAGCAAAAAAATGAATTGCTCTTGTGCGTATTCTTCACCTTTGCCCAATGCATTATAAAAAAGTCTTGTGTATTCCCCATAAATGCTAAAATACCACCGACTATACGCATCAATAATCATTTCTTTTTTTGCAAGATAAGTATCAATGCTTTCATCACTCATATTATCAAGCTCATTTTGAAAATCCAACAAATGATTTTTGATTTTGGTCTGCAAGGCAGGTAAATCTTTGGTATCGATAAAAGAATGAATGCCCTGCACGCTTATTTCAATATATTGCGCACCTTTATCGACAAGCTGTGAGCTGATTAAGGCGTGGGGTTTAAGCGTTGTTTTGGCAAGAGGTTGGAGGTGGATACTGATATTAAACGCGATATAAAGAAAAATCAGAAAGAATAAAGTGCCAAAAAAACTCGGCATAGTAAAGATTCTCAAAATTGGAATCTTAGAATAATGAGAATCTGATGTGTTTGCTTTGGCTTCTTGAGATTCTGTAGGGGATATTGATGTCTTGACACCACTTAGACACAAGAGCGAAAAGCTAACAAAACAAGCAAAATTCCCTAAGGCATAAAGCAAATCAAGTGCAAAAGTCAAATAACGATCCCCAATACTGCTACGCAAAACATCAAGAATCGCTTTTTTAAGCAACACAAAACCAAAGCTTTCTTTCCAAAAAGTGCAAGTCATTTGTGTTATATTGGATTGCTGCACTAACGCTTCGTAATGTGTTTTTAGCTCCAAAGCTGGAATCTGTGTTGCAAGGCATATACTTGCGATACAAGCGCATAATGCACAAAAAGCCGCCGTATATTTTTTTGCCAAAAACGGAGCAAAGTCAATAGCAAGATTTGCAATGCAAAGCTTTCTAATGAGATAATAACTATAAATACTAATAGGCACAAGCAAACACAGAATCAAAATATCACTACCACTTGGAAACATCAGTATAAAAAACAATGAAACAGACCCACAAAAAGCTACAACGATGGCAATAAGCTTACTTAATGTAAAGTGTCCAAAGTAACGATGCAAAAAAGAATTTTCCTTATAATATGCTTTGATAGTAGCTTGTTTGCGTATTTTGATGATTTGATACACTTGTGTGTAAAGAGCGACAAACAATAAAATAAGAGCGACAAACAATAAAATACACCAATGAGGAAAAAAACCAACGATAAGAATAAGAAGAATAGCAGTAATAAAAAAACTAAGATTGAGATATTTCATTTTTATCTATCCAGACTCTAATGATTGAATCTGAATTTATTGTAAAAAGATTTATTTGGTAATCGCATTTAAAGAAATCTCTACGCGTCTATTTTGCGCTCGACCTTCTGCAGTAGTATTTGGAGCAATAAATTGTGTCGCACCCAACCCTTCAATTACAAATCGTTCGGATTTTACTTTTTGTCCAATAAGATATTGCGCAACGGTGTTTGCTCGTTGTTGTGAGAGAGTAAGATTTGTCTTTGCAGATCCTGTGTTGTCCGTATATCCTACAACGGTAACAATAGTTTTTTCATACTTATTCAAAACTTTTGCGACCGAATTAAGCACTGCATGGAAATCCGAACTCAAATCTGCACTCCCGCTCTTAAAGGTAATATCTCCGGGCATATTAAGGATAATTTCATCACCATTTTTCGTAACGCTTACACCCGTGCCTTTAAGCTCTTCACGAAGTTTTTTATCCTGAATATCCATATAAGCCCCGACACTTCCGCCAGCAACTGCTCCAATACCTGCTCCGATAGCTGCTCCTTTAGCACGATTATTTTTACTGACCAAAGCCCCAATACCTGCCCCGATAGCTCCAGCACCTACAGCTCCAATAGCTGTTTTGCTTAATTGAGATTCACCTGTGTAAGGATTTGTCGTGCAAGCAGCCATTAGTAACGCCCCACAAGCAACTAATGAAATTCTAGAAAACATTTTTGTCGTCATACTATGTCCTTTATAAGGGGAAATTAAAACCAAGATTCTATCAAAGATTTTTTTTATTTATCTTTAAAGAGAATATAAACCTTGTAGATATTCTTGACATTTTTCTAACGCCTTGCGCCTATGGGAGATAAGATTCTTTTTTTGAGGAGAGAATTCTGCTAATGTGAGAGATTGAGGATTGTCTTGTATAGGGATAAAAATCGGATCATATCCGAATCCTTGGACACCTTTTGGTGTTGTAATCACATATCCCTCCAAAATACCCTCAAAATGTTGCGATACACCTTCTCCCACCAAAGCTACATTAGCGACAAAATGAGCTTTAGAGGATTCTAACTTTTTATCTTGAAGCATCGTAATCACACATTGTAGATTCTCTTTATCAGTGCTATTTTTTATACTTTTTACAGCTAGATTCTGATGAAAATGCTTATAATGAGCATAACGCGCACTATAAATACCCGGCTCCCCATTGAGGGCTTCCACACATATCCCACTATCTTCGGCAAGCACAAGATAAGGTTTGGGGCATACGGCTCTTTGAAGAGCATCATTAATCGCTTGTGCCTTAATGAGTGCATTTTGCGCAAAGCTTGTGCCATTTTCTTCAATCTCAAAAGGCGATATAAAATCGCTGAAACGATAGAGTGTGAATGAATCTAATATCGCTTCGATTTCGCGCATTTTGTGGGCGTTTGTAGTCGCTAAAATAATATTCATAGCTTTTCCTTTGTATTGGTGTCAATTTGTAGCAGATTTATAGAATCTAATGCCACCTTCGCGCCTTTAAACGCATCTTGCCGCGCATTAATGCACCTAATCTGACGACAGAGATTCTGTGTTTTTGACTAAGACGCTTAAGACGCAAATGATCTCTTGGAGAAATAGCAAGGAGCATCTCATACACTTCACCGCTATTATACATTAAACGATAATAAGGCGATGTCGAGATTCTGTCTTGAGGAGTGAATTTAAGAAAATTGAGCTGTGATAGGTGCGAAAGCTCACTATAAATACCATCAGAAATATCCATTCCTGCCCTTATAAACCGACTACAATCTTTGATAAATCCCTCACGAATAATAGGCAATAAAAACCTCCCTTTAGGGCTAGTTTTCATCATATGCGGAGATTTTTGTGAATCTTTTGAGTGGTTTAAAAGCAAACCTCGCAAGGTTTTTGCAGTTTGAATAATTGTTTGAGAGGGATAACGATCTTGCGTATAATAAAGCACACTGCCCTTTTGGATTCTATCACGATAGAGGATTTTTCTTGATGCTATGCCTAGCATTGTAATGTGAATCTGCAATCTATCAGAGCTAATCGTATCGCCGCCAATAATGCGAACAGAATGTTTTATAGCAAACTTTTTGATACCTTTGACAAAATCAGACACATCGCTTTGAGACCATTTTTTAGGCAAACAAACACTTAGCATCGCGTATTTGGGAGTGGCATTCATCGCAATTAAATCTGAATAATTGACTAAAAAAGCCTTATAAGCAAGATCTTGCGGCGCAAACCATGATGAAAGGAAATGCACCCCTTCACAAAAACTATCCATACCCAAGACAAAATTTTTAAAAGGGGCTTTAATATGCCCTTTATGGCGCATTTTAAGGGACAAAGGAGGAGAATCAAGGATACAACAATCATCACCTATACCTTGCGTAATGCCAGATTCTATAAGTTTTTTAATAAAAAATGATTCTCTATCGAATTGTGGAAAATGGCGAGAAGTGATTATTTTTCTTGTGTTTGTCATAGTATTTTCATACTAATATCGACCCATTGAGCTTGGTGGATCAACGCTCCTACGCTGATTGCATCGACACCGGTATGAGCATAATCGACAATATTTGCAAGTGTGATATTGCCGCTTGCTTCAAGTAAAATATGTGGAGCGTGGAGATTGCGATATTGCACAACTTCTTTAACTTCTGAAGGCGTCATATTATCACACATAACAATATCTGCACCGGCATTTATAGCCTCTTTGACTTGCTCAAGATTCTCACACTCAACCTCTATTTGAGACATAAATGGCAATCTTGACCTTGCTTTGCTAATTATCTCTTGAAGATTGCTAATATGCTTTAAATGAGTATCTTTCAGCATCAAGCCATCATCAAGTCCAAAACGATGATTAAAAGCCCCACCATTACGCACAGAATATTTTTCAAGCTCCCTTAGTAAAGGACGCGTTTTGCGAGTATCAAGGAGCTTGATAGGCATAGGCAAATGTTTAAGGAGTGAAACATATTGAGAACAAAGTGTAGCGATACCGCTACTATGCGCAAGAATATTTAAAAGCACGCGTTCAATTTGCAAAATAGCAATATAACTGCCCTCTATCACGCATAAAACATCGCCTTTGACAAATGCTTCTCCATCGGATTTTGAGCTTAGAATCTGAATCGAAAAAGATTCTAAAAGGATTTGCATATATTGCTCTCCGGAAAATATACCCGAATCTTTGGCGATAATATGCGCTTTTGTCTGCCTATCAGTAGCAAAAAGTTCGTATAAATCACCTCGCCCTAAATCTTCTTGCAAAGCCTGTTCTAAAAACATCTTTATACGATAGTGATTCATAGCTTTCCTTTTGCCCTCTGATATACTTTTATTATTTTGTATAGAAATGAAAAGAGTTAATACCCTCTTTAACCGCCCATTCATAAGCTTCAGAAACAAAATTCCAATTAATGTGTTTCCAAAATGCTTCAAGATAAGCTGGGCGTGCATTACGATGATCGATATAATAAGCATGTTCCCATACATCTACAACCAAAAGTGGCACTTTAGATTCTGTCGCAGGTGTCGCCGCATTGCTCGTTTGGACAATTTCAAGCTTTTTATTTTTGACATCATACACAAGCCAATTCCACCCTGAACCAAAAAGTGTTGTGCTTGAAGTAATAAACGCTTCTTTAAAAGCTTCCAAAGATCCAAATGCTGCATTTATTGCATTTGATAATTCATCTGATAGTTTTGTCTCCTTAGGGCTTATACAATCCCAATAGAAATTGTGATTATAAACTTGAGCTGCATTATTAAAGATGCCGCCTTTTGACTTAAGAATAATCTCGCCTAATGTGGCATTTTCAAATTCTGTCCCCTTGATAAGGTTATTGAGATTATTGACATAGGTTTGATGATGTTTGCCATAGTGATATTCGAATGCTTCCTCACTAAGAAAGCCGCTAAACTCATTTTTATTGTAAGGTAACTCACGTAATTGAAACATTTTTATCTCCTTAAAAGTTGTTTTTTATTGCTTAAAAAGCTTTGCCATTATAATAAAAATCTTTTAACCTTCTATTATGTGTATTCTTAAATTAAAATGAGAATCTAAAAGTTTCTAATAAGCGTGAAGACTTTGCAAGAAATCTTTTGTCCTTTGGTGAATTGGTTGTGTGAAAAATATCTCTGGCGGATTTTCTTCTAAAATTTCCCCTTGTGTCATAAACACAATGCGTTGAGCAATACTCCTTGCAAAGGAAAGCTCGTGGGTAACGATAATCATCGTCTTATTGTGAATCTTTTTGATTGTTTCTAGCACTTCACCGACAAGTTCGGGATCTAAGGCAGATGTAGGCTCATCAAACAAAATCAAAGTGCTATCAATCGCCAAAGCCCTTGCAATCCCTACTCTTTGTTGTTGCCCACCGCTAAGCTGATAAGGATAAGATGAGGCTTTATCGCGTAAGCCAACCTTTTCCAACACATTAAAAGCAATCTCTTCTGCTTGTTTTTTGGGTATCTTTTTCACGACAATCAAAGCTTCGGTAATGTTTTGCAAAACATTTTTATTGACAAAAAGATTATAATGTTGAAAAACCATTGTGCTTTTACGCCTCAAGTCAAGCATGGCTTTTTGTGAAAAAGAAGCATAATCTAAACTCACATTATCAATCCTTATACTGCCACTTTGAGGTCGCTCAAGCAAATTAATACAGCGCAACAAGGTGCTTTTGCCTGCACCGCTTGGACCAATGATCGCTATAATCTCACCTTCTTTAATATGAAGATGAATATTTTTAAGAATATGATGTTGTGCAAATGTCTTATTGACATTTTTCAGCTCAACCATTGCATTTATCCTTCCGCATAGCTTTTCCTAAAATGTTTCCATCGTTTTTCGAATCTGAAAAATACATATTCAAGCAACGCACAAACACCCCAATACATTAATGCTGCCATAAAATAAACTTCTAAAAATTTTGAGCTTCTGCCAGATTCTATATCTGCTAAGCCCATTAATTCGGGCACTGTTATCACTGAAGCCAAAGAAGTATTTTTGACTTGCAAGATAAAAAAATTCGCCAAATTAGGCAAGGTAATCATTAAAGCTTGTGGTAAAATAATGCGTATAAAAGCCTGTCTTGTGCTCATACCCACACTATATGCGGCTTCAATTTGCCCCTTATCCACAGCAAGAATACTTGAACGGAAGATTTCTGTGAGATAAGCACTTGCATGAAGAGAAAAAATCACCAAGGCATAATAAATCGCATCAATTGCGCTAAAATCCATATCAAAATCTAAAGATCTTAGCAAAATGGGAATCCCATAATAAAACATAAAAAGTTGCACTAAAAGCGGTGTCCCACGAAAAAAAGAAACATAAATCACAATACATTGATTAAGAATAGGGATTTTATAGATTCTCACAAGGGCAAAGAAAAACCCCCAAATACAACCCACGACAAATGAAAAAATAGAGATAAAAAAAGTCATAGGGACAGCAGGCAAAAGCTTAAAAAATGTATCAAGAAAATAAGATAAATCAAACATTATCACCCTTGTAATAGCACACAAATCTCATTTTAGAATCTTTAATCACTAATCTTGCGTGTAATCTTTACCAAAATATTTGATTGATAATGCCTTTAACTGACCATCTTTGTGGGCTTTTTGTAATGCTTGAGAAAGGGCATCTTTAAGCTCTTTTTGTGTCTTTGGAAAAATAAAAAACACGGGTGTTTTTTCTAAAACAAAATCTGTCGCTTTAAGATTCACATTCAAAGCCTTTGCAGTATCGACAATCGCAATAGGATCATCAATAATCGCATCGATTCGCCCATTTGCCAAATCCGCAATTTGAGGGGGTGAATTTTTGTAATACACGATTTTAATGTTTAAATCAGAATGTTTATCAAGATATTTTTCAAGGTTAAAAGCATGACTATCTCCTAGCCCCACACCGATTTTCTTACCTTTTAGCTCGTCAATGTGTTGAATACGAGAATCCTCTCGCACAACTAGCACACTTGCGCCATAAAAATAAGGTATATCCGAGAAAATGTATTTTTCTTCACGCTCTTTAGTTTTGTTGATTTGATAGGCTAACATTTGATATTTTCCTGCATCAAGCCCTACAAAAAGAGCATTCCAAGCTTGTGGGTTAAAATGAAAAACCAATCTTTTGTCATATTGTGATAAAAGTCTAAGCACATCGACATCATATCCTGCAGCTTTATCTTGCTCATCAATATACGCAAAAGGTCGGTAAGAATTTGATGTGCCTACTTCGATAGGAGTTTTAAAGTCCGCATACGCAATACACAAAATGATACTTATCCCGCACAAGATTCTTTGAAACATTATTTTCCTCCAAACTCTTCTCTATTTTTTAAAACAAAATGTTAGAAAATATTTAAAGTAAAAATATATCGTAAAATATTTATTTTTTATCTATCAAATACTAATTTTGCCTCTAAAAAAGCAGAGGCAAATATAATCAAGGAGGAGAGACAAATTAAGATATTTGATAATTTGTAGATAGATTTTTAGGAAGTTTAAGTGTAATTTATACACTTTATGGCTCCGGATGCAGGATTCGAACCTGCGACCAAGTGGTTAACAGCCACCTACTCTACCGCTGAGCTAATCCGGAATATGCTAAAAAAGAAATCGCATTATAGAGAAAAATCGTCCATAAGTCAAGAGAAAAAGTGTTAGATTCTGAATCTATATTGTCATATAAAAGGCTACATCACCTTGCATACAGATAGAAATCTCTTGTTTTTGGCAAAGCTCATCAATAAGTGCTAAAGTTTGTCTGTCAAACATCGCCAAAGCATCATTAACACTTAGTGGGCGGCGTTTAATCAATCCCAATAAAGAATCTTTTGATAAATTTTTCTTTTCATCAGAATCTTGCTCATTTTGACTTTGTGCTAAACGTTTGGGAAGATTGATACACAAATGAGGATAGTGATCAAAGTATTGAGCAAGTTGCTGCAAAGTCTCTTCATCGACAGATTCTACAGGATAGGCAGGAGGGCGATCAATGCTCCCTATATCAACGCGTTTAATGGGAAGCTGTGAGAGAAATTCTGCAATGGCTTGAGCCTCTTCAGGAGTGTCATTAATACCCTTGACAAATAAAACCTCCGCCATCAATTCGCCTTTAAACTTTTGAGCAAATGTCTTAATCCCTTGTTTGATAGATTCTAATTCAAGACTTTTATGTGGTCTATCAACTTGCTTGAAAGATTTAGCATTAAACGCATCAAAAGAGCATTTGACGACATCAAAAAGTTGAAGCGTTTCTTGAATATCTTTTCTCCATAAAAGTGAGCCATTTGTAAGAATCATTAGTTTGATAGGATCAGGCAAAAAAGTGCGAATCTGTTGAACTAATATCCTAAGGTGCGGGTAAAGCGTGGGTTCGCCATTAGCAGTAATCGTCAAAACATCAAAGTTATTTTGATAGGTTTCAATAGCCTTCTTAACCGCATCAATAATATCTTGCACAGCAATGATTTCTTTCATAGATTCTATGCTTTTTGCCCTTTGCAATTCACAATACACACAATCAAAATTACACTGCTTCACACTTGGCGACAAATCCACACCAAGAGAGCGACCAAATCGCCGAGAATACACGGGACCAAAGACAATATCCATTATTTACCCTTAAATTATTTTCATTATTATATAAACTTCACGCCCAAATCTTAGGCATTTTTAGTATAACATATTTTACTAAGCACTTTGTTTTTTGTGATACAATATTGCCTTTTATAGATTCTCTCAAATGAATAAGGCTTGATTGTGGCAGATACAAAATTTCTATCTTCTATCTTTGCAATATCTTTCGTGGGCATCATTAGCGGCTGCTCCACGCTCAACAACAATACTCATATTTCAATTGTCGATGACCCTACAATGGCAATGAAGCAAATTGCAGGCGAACGCATTAGGACTTATGGCACAGACCAAAAAGCATTACTAAAAGAGATTCAGAAAGTCAAACAAGAATACAATAAAATGACTAATGCTCTTAGTGGCAATGTCGCTAAACAATGGGGTAATGAAGATGTAGCTTTGCCAAGTGCTAGCACTTATGTGCGCTATTCTAATCATTATAAATCCAAAGCAAGCATTGACTTTGTGCGTGGGATTATTCGTATCGAAACACTTGAGAGTAAAAATCCTGCTGAAGCCTTACAAAAAGCCATTGTCAATATGCTTTTGCTCCCTCAAGATCCTAGCAAGGTTGATTTGTATTCTGATGATGATTTAAAATTTGATGGTAAGCCTTTTCTTGCGGGTTTGATTAAAGACCAAGACGGGCAAGATATTCTTTATGAATGGCGAGCGCAAAGATTTGCTCAATATCTCACGCAAAATGCCCTCAAGACGCGCTCTGACAGCAAAGGACAAACGATTTCTTATGTTGAAGTCAAAATGGACGGAAACTACCAAAACATTGCCGAAAACAAATACGAAGCAATCGTGCAAAAATATGCCAAAAAATACAATGTCCCTGCCCCATTGATTCTCGCTATTATCCAAACAGAATCAAACTTCAACCCTTACGCCGTGAGCAATGCTCCTGCTTATGGTCTGATGCAGATTGTCCCAAGCACTGCAGGAAGAGATGCCTATGAGCTGATTAATGGCAAAAAAGGCACGCCCACAAAAGAAATGCTTTTTAATCCCGAGACAAATATCGAATACGGCACGGCTTATTTGAGTATATTATTGACGCGCTATTTGGGGGGTGTGAAAAATGCCCAAAGTCGAGAATATTGCGTTATTACAGCCTACAATGCCGGAGCAGGACTTGTTTTAAAGACTTTTCACGCAGACAAAAACACTGCAATTTCACGCATCAATGCTCTCTCTCCTTCAAAAATATACGATACCTTACACACAAAGCTTGATTCTCAAGAAGGACGCCGCTATCTGATGAAAGTAACGACCAATAAGCAAAACTACACGCATATCAAATGAGAAAAATTAAAGGTAAAAAATAATGATGAGACTTATTGAATTTTATTCTGAAGAAAAACAATGCAGCTATATCGCATCAAAAAAGAGCTGTTTTCGTTATTTTATTATTCATAATGTCTCTGTGGAGTTTTATTACGGACTTTTGGAGCGTGGGTGGAGACGCTTTGGGAATTATTTTTTTACGCCTATGTGTGAGGGTTGTATTGACTGCATCTCGATTCGCACTTTGATTGAAGAATTTAATTTTAGCAAAAATCATAAAAGAGTGCTAAAAAAGAGCGAAAATATCCAAATATGCGTGCAAAAACCAAGCGTTTCACAAGCTCATATCGACCTTTATAATCGCTATCATCTTTTTATGCAAAATAAGAAAGGTTGGGAATACAATCCAATCACGCCCGATGCCTATGTGGATATGTTTGTCGAAGGACATCAAAACTTTGGCTATGAATTCTTATACTATTTAGATTCTGAACTTATCGGCGTGGGATTAGTCGATGTGCTAAAAGATAGTATTACTGCTGTTTATTTCTTTTACGATCATCGATTTGCGCATTATAGTCTTGGCACGCTCAATATTTTAAAGCAGATTCAAATCGCTAAAGAACATCACCTCAAATATTTCTATCCGGGTTATTGGATAAAGGATCACTATTGTATGGGCTATAAAGAGCGATTCACACCCTTTGAAGCCTTGCAAAATATCCCTGATGTCTTTGATGTCCCTATTTGGGAGATGTATGGGATAAACAAACACAGCCTTAAATAAATATACTGCAAGAAGGAAAACTATGGATTTTTTAGAAACCTATCTGAAAGCAATAGAATCTATCTCGCCTCAAGATAAAGAACACACGCACCGAACTGCTTTAGAGAATCTAATGAATGCGTTCAAAGATACTCTCACACAAAATAAGTGTGGCTTAAAAGATTTAAGCATCAGACAAGAGCCAAACAACGATAAAGAGGGGCGCGGCGCACCTGATTTTGTGATTTTATCTCAAGGCTTAAGTATCGGTTATATTGAAAATAAACGCGTGAATGCTGATTTAGATTCTGTGGCACAAAGTGAACAGATTAAAAAATACCTGTGCTTGAGTGATAATCTTATGCTCACTGATTATTTGCGATTCTGTCTCATAAGAAAAATGGGGGGGGGGCAATAGTAAAAGAGCTTAGAATCTGCGAACTTAGCCAAATCAAAGCCACCCTTAAAAATAAGCAACTTTTAGAATCTAAAGCAAAAGAACTCCTTGAACTCTTTACCCTCTTTCTTACCCATTCACCTAAACCCATTAACACCGCTTTAGAGTTTGCCAACGCCCTAGCTCTGCGCACACAGATTCTAAAAAGTTTTTTGATAGATTCGCAAGAAAATAAAAACATTTCAGGTATATATAATAACTTCAAACAATCTCTCTATGATAAGTTAAAATTTGAAGAGTTTGCCGATAGTTTTGCCCAAACACTCACTTATAGTTTATTTCTTGCAAGGCTCAACCACACAGATAGCAAAGAGCTTGATTTATATAATGCAAAAAAGTTTATCCCTAAATCATTCCCTCTTATTCGTGCTATGAGCGATTTTCTCAATCAACTTGAGGATTTAGATCCTATCAAATGGCTATTAGGAGAAATAATCCATATCATCAATCATATTGATATTACAAGTATTATCCACGAACTTAATAAAGTGAGCGAAAAAGATTTGATAGGAACTTACACAACTGCTTACACACATAAAGACCCTTATTTGCATTTCTATGAGACATTTTTAAGTCAATACGACCCAAGATTACGAGAGATTCGCGGGGTGTATTATACTCCTGCAAGTGTGGTGAGCTTTATCATCAATGCCATAGATTCTGTATTGAGGGCTGATTTTGGTTTGCAAAAGGGCTTAGGAGCGAGTTTAGATAACCATAACATCACTCTTTTAGACTTCGCCACAGGCACAGGGACATTCCTCTTAGAATCTTTTCGCAAGGCTTTAGAATCTCCACCCACAAATAGCCCCTATCACGACCCTAAAATACTACTTAAACAATTTTTTGGCTTTGAATTTCTTATCGCTCCTTATATTATCGCACATTTGCGACTTTCACAAGCTTTTAAAGAGGAATTTAATGCGGAACTAAAAGATAATGAAAGTTTGAATATCAAACTGACTAATACGCTTTATTTTAAGTGGCGAAGTCATGAAGAATGGGACTCAACTTTTAAAAATAGCACAAATGTTGCACTCACTCAAGAAGCGCAGGAAGCGCAAGAGATTAAAGAAAATCCAATTCTTATCATCACGGGGAATCCCCCATATTCAGGCGCAAGTGCAAACAAAGGCTTGTTTGAAAAAGAAGTGCAAAATACCTACAAAAAGCCTTTAGAGTTTCCAGGTCCGGTGGCAATTTACAAAAATGACGAAAATGGTGGTAAGATGGTAGAAAAAGAAAAAAATCCCAAAATGCTACTTGATGATTATGTCAAGTTCATCTGCTTTGCCGAAAAGAAAATTAAAGAGCAGCAAAGTGGAATCTTTGCCTTTATTTCTAATAATGGCTTTTTAGATAATCCCACCTTTCGTGGAATGCGCTATTCACTGCTGAAAACCTTTGATAAACTCTATATCCTAGATTTGCATGGCAATGCACGCAAAAAGGAGCTATGCCCGGATGGGAGCAAAGATGAAAATGTGTTTGATATTATGCAAGGCGTGAGTATTAATGTATTTATAAAAAGTTCGGAATCCAATAATGGAGATGCGACTTTAGTCGCACAAAAACCATTGGCGCAAGTCTATCATTACGACCTCTATGGCAAACGCAAAGACAAATATAATTTTCTTTATGAAAATGTTTTAGATTCTATCACTTGGAATGCGCTCACACCCAAAGCACCCTTTCATCTCTTTATCCCGCAGAATGAAGCTTTAAGAGAAGAATACGATAAAGGTTGGAGTGTAAAGGATATATTTAGAATCTCAAGTGTGGGGGTTACAACAGCTAGAGATGATTTTTGCATTTCTGATTCTGATAGTGAAGAATCTTTACTTACATTCAAAGCAAAAATTTCACGCTTTTTAGAGCTTGATATAGAATCTGCGAGAAAAGAATTTAATTTAGGTGAAGATTCAAGAGATTGGAAAATAGAATACGCCCAAAAAGAACTAAGAAATACAAACAACAATCCTAAAAATTATGTAAAAATTCATTACCGACCTTTTGATATGCGTTGGACTTATTACACAGGTAAATCTAAAGGTTTTCATTCTATGCCTAGAGGGCAGATAATGCAGCATTTTTTACAGGAGGACAATAAGGGTTTTGTCGTTTCTAGGCAAGTAAAAGAAAGTAAGACCTTTCAGCATTCTTTTGTTACAAATGAAATAATAGATAAATGTGGTGTTTCACCTAGTAGTTTTGCCTCACCCCTTTACCTTAAAAATGAAGATTTAGAATCTCATAGAGTAGAAAACTTCACACTAGAATTTAGAGAATTTATCGATTCCAAATACAACGAACATTTCAGTCCTGAAGCGATTCTAGGCTACATTTATGCGGTGCTTTTTCACAAAGACTATCGCGAAAAATATATTGATTTCTTAAAGATTGATTTCCCAAAGATTCCTTTTGTAGAATCCAAAGAAAATTTTCTAGCCCTAAGTGCATTGGGACAAGAGCTTATCGCTGTGCATTTAATGCAAAATTCACCAATAAGAGAGAGAGAGAGAGAGAGAGCAGAATATAATGAGAACAAATCGCAATATAGGTTTAGTGCTTTGCCGACAGCTATCGAGCCAAACATTCACTCACAGCTTCATAACACATACGATAATGGAAATGTGCTATATGTCCAACAAAACCAAAGAGGGGAACTACCTATTCCCCCTCTATCTCAAGGCTTAAACATGCAAAATATAGGCTTAGTCTGTGATAGAGGCTGTAAATTACAAGAGATCAATAATATCTTTATCACACAAAATATTATCGATTTGCATTTGGTAGGTGCTGGGAGTTATGTTTTCCCACTTTATCTTAAGGAGAATTTATGCTAGATTCTATCGGAGAGCCACTCTATAAAGATATAAAAAACAAAAACCTAAAGATTGAAAAATCTTTCTATAACGCAGAATCCAAAGAACTTTTTGTAAATGATTCTCTCTATTTTTGCAATGTCTCAAAAGAAGTATGGGAGTATAAAATCGGAGGCTATCAAGTCTTAGATAAATATCTTAAAAGCCATAAGAGCGAAGAAATAGACTTTGAGTATTTTATGAGAGTGATTCAAACTTTACATAAGAGCTTGGAAATAGAATCTAAAATTGCTGAAATAAAATTGTATTGAGATTTTAATCCATCTCATTAGAGTTAAGCTATAATATGCTTTGATACAAAGGAGCGAATGACTTTGATTGTAAAAATAATAAAACTTAATGTATTTAATATATGGTTCAAAAATGCCGCACGATAAAGCTTTACAAGGTATCTATGCTATCTCTGATGAGATTCTCACCCCTTATGAAATCCTCCCGCAATGTTTAGAATCTGCCCTCAAAGGTGGGGTGAAAATCTTCCAGCTGCGCGACAAAAGCCATAGCGATGAGTTTCTTTATCCTGTCGCAAAAAAGCTTATAGGGCTGTGCGAACGATATAATGCGCTTTTTGTGATAAACGATAGGCTTAATTTGGCTTTAAGGCTTAACGCTCCTGCTTTGCATTTGGGTAAAGACGATGGAGAAATCCCACTAGCAAGAGCGCGTTTCAAAGGGATTCTAGGGGCTTCAAGCTATGCGGATTTGCAAAAGGCAAAAGATTTAGAATCTCTAGGTGTGGATTATGTCGCTTTTGGTGCGTTTTTCCCCTCTCCTACAAAGCCCAGCGCACCCCTTGCACCTTTAGAGATTCTAGAATCTGCCAAAGGTGCGTTAAAAATCCCTATTTGCGCAATTGGAGGGATTAGCACTTATAATATACATTTGCTAAAAAATGCCGATATGTGCGCTGTGATAAGCTCTCTATGGCAAAATTATCAAGGCAAAAATGATTCTCTGGCTCAAGCTATATATCATAATGCTTGCGATTTAAGAGAGAGATTCTCATTTTGAGCTTTCATAGGGCTCAAGGAATAAACTTTATATCAAGGCTTGTGATTTTGATAATGCCAAGGATTGTTTTATCTTAACAGAATCAGAATCAACATTGACAAATCCCCGCAATAAGATTTAAGTTTGATTATTTTAAAATACTTATGCTTTATCTCTTGAAATTTTTTACTTAAACATAAAGGATAGCTAATTGAGAATCTTTCTATTAAGTATATGTTTATCAATCATTTTTACCGCTTGTGCGCTAAAACCCACGCTTCCTTGCAATGATAAGGAGAGCTGCAAAAGCAGTGGCGAAACCCTCCATGAACAGCGGGATTTCACCAAAGCTGCAGAATTTTACACAAAGGCGTGTGATATGAATGATGGGGAGATGTGCTTTAAATCGGGCTTGGTTTATCTTTACGACATTACAGGGAAGCAAAGTATAGCGCGTGGGACGATGCTTTTAGAGAAAAGCTGTGATTTACAATACTCCAGAGCCTGTTTTGCTTTAGGGACATTCTATGCGGAGGGGGAAAATGGGATTGAGCGAGATTTTAAACAAGCTATCAAATTTCATACCAAAGCGTGTGATTTGGGTGAATCTAGGAGCTGTTATAATCTAGGGTGGTATTATGATTTTGGGCAAGGCGTGGAGCGAGATTCTGAAAAAGCAAGGGCATTTTATAGTAAAACTTGTGATTTGAAAAACGCCCATGGCTGTGCGAATCTAGCGTGTTTTTACTATGAAGGTAAAAAAGTAAAGCAGGATTTTGCCAAAGCAAAAGATTTTTACGCCAAAGCTTGTGATTTGAAAAACGCTCAAAGTTGCGCGAATCTAGGAACGCTTTATTATCTTGGGCGAGGTGTAAAGCAAGATTTGACAAAAGCAATGGCACTTTTTAGCAAAGCTTGCAATATGGGAGATGCTCAAGGCTGTGGGAGTCTAGGAGAACTTTACTTGGGAGAAAATGGCGTGGAGCAAGATTTGACAAAAGCAAGGGCATTCTATGGTAGGGCTTGTGATTTGGGAGATCAGAGAGGTTGTATTGCTTATAGATTTCTCAATCAATAGAATAATATCCTAAGATTTGAATGGATTTTAAGTTGGATTAGCTTAGAATCTACCGCCTTTATCTCTGATATTTACCTAAGATCATACACATATAAAAGGCTACAAATGAGAATCTTTCTGTTGAGTATATGTTTATCAATTATTTTTACCGCTTGTGCGCTAAATCCCTCACTTCCTTGTAATGATAAGGAAAGCTGTAAAAATAGCGGAGAAACCCTCTATGAGCAGAGAGACTTTATCAAAGCTGCAGAATTTTACGCAAAAGCGTGTGATATGAATGATGCTATATCTTGCAATAAAGTCGGGAAACTATATTATCATCATTATCATCGCTCGACTCAAAACATAGAGAAAAATCCCGACAAAGCTATGGAGTTTTACACCAAATCATGTGATTTAGATAATGCCGAGGGTTGCTTGCTCTTAGGGACATTGTATGCAGACAAAAAAGATATGACCAAAGCAGAAAAACTATTTGATCAAGCTTGCGATATGGGAGATCCTGAAGTTTGCACCGATCTATATTTTTCGTATCTCGGTGGCGCACCCATAAAGCAAGATCTCAAAAAGGCGATTAAATTTGCTACTAAGGCGTGTGATTTGGGCGGAGCGACAGGCTGTGGTCTTTTAGGAGAGCTGTATTTTGAGGGAAAAGATGCAAAAAAGGATACCAAAAAGGCAATAGATCTTTTGAGTAAATCCTGTGATTTAGGCGGAGAGACTGCCTGTGGGCTGATAGCTCAAGCGTATCTAAAGGGTGAAGGTGTCGAAACAAATCTCCATAAAGCAGAAAATCTTTATATCAAGGCTTGTAAGTTAGGCAATGCTTTTGCATGCGCAAACCTAGCAGAATATTACCTCAATGGTCAATATTTTCAACCAAACATTCGCAAAGCAGTAGAATTTTACGCTAAATCTTGTGATTTGAGGTATGTTCATAGTTGCTATATTTTAGGAGAAGCATATTTTGAAGGTAATGATTGGGTGGAAGAAGATCACTTTAAGGCAGAAAAGCTGTTAAGCAAGGCGTGTTTTATTGAAAAAAATGGATATTTTGTATTTGATCCGCAAGGTCAAGAAGACATACAAAAATCTTGCAATATTTTAGCAGTTATTTATGCTCATAGTGAGACTTTCCCGCAAGACTATGCTAAAGCACAGAGTATTTTGACAGCACTTTGCGAGCTAGAAAATAGCTTTGCTTGTAATAATCTTGGTGTGATGTATGATGAGTATGATAAGAGTGATGTGCAAGATTTTACAAAAGCGGTAGAGCTTTTCACTAAAGCGTGTGAGTTGGAGAATAGTTTGGGTTGCTACAATCTAGGTGTGCAATATTATAGAGGCAGAGGTGTCAAACAAGACTTTTTCAAAGCGAGAGAGTTTTACTCCAAAGCATGTTATGCAGATCAAGCGAATGCTTGTTATAATCTAGGAATGCTCTATCTTCATGGTCAAGGAGTGAGGCAAAACTACTTGAGAGCAAATGATATGTTCTTAAAAACTTGTAATTTAGGCATAGCCCAAGGCTGTAATGATCTAGGAATGTCATACCAATATGGACGGGGAGTGAGGCAAGATTTGATTGAGGCAAAAAAATTATTTGGCAAGGCTTGTGATATGGGAGAACAAATGGGTTGTGATAACTATAAAAGACTCAATCGCTAATATTTTTTAACCTTTAGATTCTATATATAGCCACAACTCCAGAATCTAGCCCTACCATTCCTCACCAATGCCTAGCATGATGCACTTATCAAATCGAGGCAATACGCAATAGGCAAAAATCTCTCGCCCTAGCCCTAAGGCTTTTAAGTCGCTCAAATATCGCCCATCAAAGCTAAAATACATCTCATTTTCGGCATTTTTAGTAAATTTTCCCCCTACACCCACACCGCCTAAATGGCTGTATCGGATAAAAGAAGAAAGAAAAAACCGCGTTAGCACGATGCCACCTTGTAAAGATTCTTTTTCTTTGGGTGAAAGTGTGCGATAGACGGTGTGTTCTACAAGCGGACGAGAGCGAAAAAAAGGATAATTTCTCTCCTCTGATTGCTTTTTGACTTGCTCAAGAAAGTTATTGAGAATCTCGGTATTGTGTTCTAAATAATACGCCCCATCTTTGGGCAAAGTATAAGGATTGGGGGAATCATCTTTTGCGCTTAAAATACCTAAAATAACGGCGCATAAGCATATTATCCTTATAATCGGCATTATAAATCTTGATTAATCAAATACTCGAAACTTTCAAAATATAGCTTACTCACATCTTCAAGAGGGATATTGATCTCATCAATGCGTAGATTCTCGCCACTCACACAGCCAATCTCTTGTAAGGGAATCTGACATTCTTTAGCGATTGCCTGAAGCGAGGGAAGTTTGCCTGATTCTATCTCGGCAATAATACAGCTTTGAGAGGGAGCAAAAAGCAAGTGTGGCGATAAGCCTGTGCGGACATCACAGCCCAAAGGTTGATGCACACCATTACCCAATGCCATTTTAGCAAGAGTAAGTGCCAAACCTCCCTGCCCGACATCTTTTGCCGATAAAAGCAGCTCTTCATCAGTCGCTTTAAGCATTGCTTGCCAAAGTGATTGCTCTCTTTTTAAGTCAATCTGTGGGATACACCCATAAATCTTCCCTTCGAGAATCTTTTGCGCTAAACTCCCACCAAATTCTGCCTTTATCTCACCAAGCAATACTATCACACTCCCCGATGATTTAAAGCGTGAATCGATCGCTTTTTTTGCATCGTGGATAAGCCCCACGCTCACGATAGAAGGTGTAGGATAAATATCTATGCTATCACTTTGATTATGTAAAGACACATTACCACTTACCACAGGCGTTTGTAAGACTTCAGCAGCTTCTTTAATCCCCTCGCACACTTCCTTAAAGCTCCACATCACTTCGGGATTATGCGGTGAGCCAAAATTCAGACAATCACTAATCGCCAAAGGCTTTGCACCGCGTGTGATAGAATTTCTCCCTGCAGTTGCCACAGCGATTTTTGCCCCCTCTCTAGGATCAAGAAAACAATAGCGCATATTACAATACACATTCATACTAAGCCCTGCACCACTTTCTTTGATGCGTATCATACTCGCATCTCCACTCCCTGCGGCGATTATCGTATTGGTTTGCACACTACTATCAAACTGCTCATACACCCATTTTTTATTCATCATTTCCACACTACCAAGCAATTTAAAGAAAATTTCTTGTGTGCTTAGGTCTGTTTGCAATTCGCTGACTTGTTGGTCTGATAAAGAACGCTCTTTGATAGGACGATCCAAAATAGGCGCATTTTCACTCACATCTTCTACCGGTATTTCTGCACACTTTTGCCCAAACCAATAAAGCTCCATAATGCCACTTGAAGTTACTTCACCAATGATTGCCGCATCAAGCTCCCATTTTTTAAAGATTTCAAGCACTTTAGATTCACAGCCTTTTTTTGCGCAAATCAGCATTCTCTCTTGTGATTCACTAAGCATCAATTCATAAGGATTCATACTCGATTCACGCATAGGCACTTTATCGAGATGCAAAATCATTCCACTCCCTGCTCTTCCCGCCATTTCAAAGCTTGAGCTTGTCAATCCCGCAGCACCCATATCTTGAATCCCCACGATTAAATCCTGCTTAAAAAGCTCCATACATGCTTCTAAGAGTAATTTTTCTGCGAAAGGATCGCCGACTTGCACCGTGGGGCGCAAGGCTTTTGAATCTGAATCAAAACTATCACTGCTCATCACAGCACCACCTAGCCCATCACGCCCGGTTTTGCTGCCGACATAAATGACAGGATTGCCCACACCTTCAGCTCGTCCATAAAAAATCTCATCTTTTTTTGCTAGTCCCAAGCAAAACGCATTGACGAGAATATTGCCATTGTAACATGATTCAAAACTCATCTCTCCACCAATGGTAGGCACTCCCATACAATTTCCATATCCACCGATACCCTCAACCACACCTCGCAAAAGGTAACGATGCTTTTTGCCTAGCTCCCCCTTATTATCAACATCACCAAAACGGATAGAATTGAGTGAAGCAAGAGGATAAGCCCCCATTGTAAAAATATCACGCATAATGCCGCCTACACCTGTGGCAGCACCTGCATAAGGTTCGATAAAACTTGGGTGATTGTGAGATTCTATCTTAAAAACTGCACATAAATCATTACCAATATCAATCACACCAGCATTTTCTCCGGGTCCTTGCACTACCCAAGGAGCTTTGGTGGGAAAACCTCGCAAATATTTTTTACTTGATTTATAGCTACAATGCTCACTCCACATCGCTGAAAAAATACCAAGCTCAATCAGATTAGGTTCTCTGTGGAGAATCTCTACAATATGTGTATATTCCTCTTGTGAAAGTTTGTGAGCTTGCAAAGTCTGCTCTAAATCAGGGATTTTTCCTAGAAGATGTGTGATGTCTTTCATTTTCTAACCTTTTCAAAATGTCTCATTTGTCTCTTTAAAGTTATGGATTCTAACACATTTCCCATTGTTTTATTTTTAAAATGCTACAAATAAGGGTATTCAAAAAGTAAAGGCAAAGAGAAATTAGCATATTTTAAGTTTGAGATAAACACTCATTTACTACAATAGCCATTTATTCAAGCATAAAATTGAGGAGAGAGACACGATGAAGTATATTAAGTTTTTTAAGGAACTCAATAATAAAGATGTTCCTATTGTCGGCGGTAAAAATGCAAGTATCGGAGAAATGTTTCAAGAGCTTGTTTCGGAGGGTATCAAAGTCCCTAATGGATTTGCAATCACAAGTGAGGCTTATTGGTATTTGCTTGATTCTGGAGAGATTAGACAAAAAATTATTGATTTGCTCGATGGTGTAGATGTAACTGAAATTGATGTTCTCAAAACACGTTCAAAAAAAATCCGTGAATTGATTTTTGGGACACCTTTTCCTGCGGATTTACGAGAAGAAATCTTCAAGGCTTATGAGATTCTAAGTAAAGAATATGGTATGAAAGAAGCTGATGTTGCGGTGAGAAGCTCTGCAACAGCAGAGGATTTACCCGATGCAAGTTTTGCAGGACAACAAGATACTTACTTAAATATCAAGGGCAAAACCGAGCTTATTCACTATATTAAATCTTGTCTCGCTTCGCTTTTTACCGATAGAGCCGTGAGCTATCGAGCTTCAAGGGGATTTGATCATTTTAAAGTTGCTTTGTCCGTGGGTGTGCAAAAAATGGTGCGCGCAGATAAAGGCAGTGCAGGTGTGATGTTTAGTATCGATACAGAGACAGGTTTCAAAGATGCTGTGTTTATCACTTCAAGCTGGGGATTAGGTGAAAATGTCGTGGGAGGCACGGTAAATCCCGATGAATTCTATGTCTTTAAGCCCACACTCAAAGAAGGCAAACGCCCCATTATCAAACGTCAGCTTGGACACAAGCACCAAAAAATGGTATATGCGCCACGAGGTAGCGATCGCCCTACAAAAAACATTAAAACAACACAAAGAGAGATGAAAACATTTTCTATCACCGATGCCGATATTTTGACCCTTGCTCACTATGCGATTAAAATAGAAGAACACTACACAAAAGAAGCGGGAGAATATCGCCCTATGGATATGGAATGGGCAAAAGATGGAGACAGCGGGGATATTTTCATCGTCCAAGCAAGACCTGAAACCGTCCAAAGTCAAAATATGAAAAAACAAGCGGGTGCAAATAAAATTGAGAAATTCAAATTCATTCACCCTAACGATAAAAAAGAAATAATCCTTACTGGTAAAGCGATTGGCAGTAAGATTGGGACAGGTAAAGCGCGTATCATTAATGACATTGAACATATGGATACTTTTAAAGAAGGAGAGATTCTCGTAACAGACAATACTGACCCCGATTGGGAGCCTGCAATGAAAAAAGCTGCTGCTGTGATCACTAATCGCGGTGGGCGCACTTGCCACGCAGCGATTGTCGCTCGAGAAATCGGTGTCCCTGCAATCGTAGGAGCGATAGGTGCGACTGACCGACTTTATAATGGTATGGAAATCACCGTCTCTTGTGCAGAAGGAGAAGAAGGGCATATCTATGATGGCATACACGAATATGAGATTGAAACAATTGAGCTTAGTAATCTTGGCAAACCCAAAACAAAAATCTATATGAATGTGGGCAATCCTGAAAAAGCTTTCAAATTCTCAAAACTCCCTAACAATGGTGTAGGATTAGCTCGAATGGAGCTTATCGTGCTTAACCAAATCAAAGCTCACCCTCTTGCGCTTCTTGATATACAAAATGGCAACACTAAGAATCTCAAAGAAAAAAATGAAATTGAAAAAATCATGGCAGGTTATGAGAATCCTAAAGATTTCTTTACCAAAAAGATTGCTGAAGGGATTGGTATGATTTGTTCGGCATTCTACCCTAACCCTGTTATTGTGCGCACAAGCGACTTTAAATCTAATGAATATTGCGGTATGCTTGGTGGTGCAGCTTATGAGCCTCACGAAGAGAATCCAATGCTTGGCTATCGAGGTGCTAGTCGGTATTATTCAGACCTTTATCGCACAGCCTTTGAATGGGAATGTCAAGCCTTAGCAATGGTGCGTGATGAAATGGGGCTTACTAATATGAAAGTGATGATACCATTCTTACGCACTCCTGAAGAAGGTAAAAAAGTGCTTGAAATCATGAGACGCAATGGATTAGAATCTGGTAAAAATGGCTTAGAAATTTATGTGATGTGTGAATTGCCTGTAAATGTGATTTTAGCTGATGAATTTTTAGAACTCTTTGATGGATTCTCTATCGGTTCAAATGACCTCACCCAATTGACTTTAGGTGTTGATCGTGATGGGCATTTAGTAAGCCATGTCTTTGATGAGCGTAATCCCGCGATGTTTATAATGTTTAAGAAAGCGATTGAAGCTTGTAAGCGTCATAATAAATACTGCGGTATTTGCGGACAAGCTCCGAGTGATTATCCAGAAGTAACAGAATTCCTTGTCAAGGAAGGCATCAGCTCTATTTCTTTGAATCCTGATTCAGTGATTGCGACATGGCAAAAAGTAGTAGAGGTAGAGAAAACACTAAAATAATTAGATTAATGAAGAGTTTTTGAGTATGTTTGAATCACAAGTGCAATTTGTATCTGGCAAAAATGTAAAAACAAGTAAATCTCAAATAAAGCCACTTGCATTTTACAACGCACGAAAAGGTGTTGGGTTTAATTTGGATTTTAGAATTGATACAAATGTCGGAGAACGAATGATAGGACTTGATACGGCATCTCAAAAGCTCATTGCAAAGATGAGAGAAATCTTACAACAATGCAGCCTAAACACTTTCAGTAGCGAAGGTTCTTTTGCTATTTTTGCTAACAAAAAAGTATTACATGGAAGATCAAAATTAAATCAGTTAGAAAACATTGAAAAGAAAGTTTTTGATTTGTATTCTGCGCCTCGAGTATTATTAAGGAGTAAAGGTATTGCGAGAGAAGAATTTATGGAGGTAAGTGTATGAAAAAAGACTATTTAATTGATGGCTTAAAAGATTCTTCTATCTTTGGCGTATCTTTTATATTTTTATATCTCTCTATTGGTGCTAATGGTTATGCTAATTCATTGAGTTTCTTTGAGAGTGTCGCCACTACTTTATTTGTTTTTTCTACTCCTCTGCAGTTTCTCCTCGTGCAAAGTTACCAAGATGGCTATATTCTCATTCCCCTTATTTTAGCGATGAATGCACGGTTTTTATTGATGAGTGCCACGCTCTCACCTTATTTCAAGCATCAAAGTTTATTCTACCTTGCAATTTCAAGTATTCTTATTTGTCCCTCTGTTTTTAGTGGCTGTATATCAAAGTTTAAAAAAATGAATGAATACCCCTTTGCATATTTTATCGGGCTTGGGTTGCCTATATGGCTTGTATCACTTCTTTGCACAGGCTTAGGTGCAAGTATGGGTGCAGCTCTCAATTCACCGGAATTAAGAGAGATTATCGCTCTGGTGCTACCTTTGCAATTTACAGGGCTTGCAGCAAAGCATTATCCTAATTTTAAAGAAATTGGAAGTTATTTTTGGGGATTCTTATTTGCTCCCTTTGTGATTGCACTAACCCCAAGCTATTACTTGTTGATTGTGCCATTTGTAATTGGCGCACTCATGTTGCTTTATGATGAAAATCAAAGAGCGCGCAAAAGAAAGATTGCTTCAATGACACACTAAAGGAGAAATTATGAGCATGTTTTGGATATTACTTTTATTTGCTGCCCTAACGATATTTATTTGCAGAGTCTTACCTTTTATTTTTGCTGATCATGCCCTGCTTGGCAATACTGATGGGAAGTTCTATCGTTTTTTGACTTATAGCACGCAAGCTATGCTTGGGGCTATTGTGTATTCGACTGCATTTTTTACACATGATATTATGACTTTTGTGCAAAATTTTGCTTTTATTGATGCACTCAAGCTCCTACTTTTGGCTTTTGTATTTTTTGCCACACTTTGGACAAATCGCCTCTTAAGTGCATTTTTACTTGCCCTTGTTGTTTTTGTAGGATTTATTATGTATTTTTATCAAACTTAATATTAAAATCATTTAGAATCTAAGCTTTCGGCGAGCGAAGATTTTAATATTTTTTACTATAAGGACTTCAAGGTAATCCCTCAAAAAAAACTTTAATTTTCTTTTATTGCACAGATTCTACAATTATTCTTATGATTTCTTCAAAGAACCCTCTATTCAAAAAGCTAAGATAAGAATTGATTTATGAGGTTTTATCGTATCTTTTGAAGAAGTTTAATATCCTCAAACCATATTACCAATATTATTAAAAAGATAATTTGTCAAAAAAACTTCAAATTTTTCTCTTTCTATTTTGGTTTCATTGTAAAATTCTACATTGATTTTTTTCACATAGATTTTGATTTCTTTCATCGTAGGAGTTTTTTCACTTAGAGGCAAAATTGCGTTCAAGACAAATTTCTTTTGGCGCATATTCAACTCTACGCTAAAAGCAAAATTAATCATATTGAACATAACAAGCGTGCCTATAAATCCACTCATAGGTAACTTTGTGCCTCCTTTTTTGCTTGTTTAATAAAAAAATCTTTAATAAGCTCCACGGGAATCTCATTTGTAATAAAAGGATCATAAGAATCAACCCATGGAGATTCATTATGTGTCTTGTTACGCAATTCCCAAGCACTATAAGCATTGTATTTATTAAAAATAAAAGGCAAAAGGTCTAAATGCGTTTTGTTATAAACTTCATGTTTGAAGTGATCTAATTCCTTGAAATCAATCGCGAGTTTGCCATATTTTTTAAATCGATCATAGATACTTTTCACGACAGGTCCATGCTTCCAAGCCTCTATACTCTCTTTAAAAAGAGATGTCCCAACGATGCTTAAAAAATGTCCTTGAGCATAATAAAGCATTTTTTGCATTTTGAGATTAGAAATCACATCGCCTGCATCTAATTCTCTCGCACGATACAAAAAATATAAAGCCACATCATACGCATTTAGTGTTTTCATTATACCATTTCCTTTAAGTGATGATTGATAATATTTATTTTTTAATAAGCAATTTTCTTGCCAAAGTTAAGTATATAAGCATTTGGTAAAAATAATTAAGAGATACTAATTGATAAATCTTAAGAATCTGCAGAGGATTCTAAATCTGATTATAAAAATATATGAAGACAAAAAGAAGCTTGCAAAGAAAACCTTAGCTTTTTGCAAATCTTAAGGTGAAAAAATCTAGGAATGTTATTTTTACCCCATAAGATTCTAAAGATAACTCCGCGCCCCTTTGTAAGCCTTCGTCCAATAAGCAGAATCTAATCGTGCCTTGCTGACGCTTTTTCCTTTGCTTGGGGCATGTATAAATTCATTATCCCCCACATAAATGCCCACATGATTAATCCGTCTTCCCTTATTGGTAATAAAAAAGACCAAATCCCCTTTTTGGAGCTTATCTTTACTCACTGATTTGCCATCATCGTATTGTTCATAAGATGCACGAGGTAAAACAATGCCATTAAGCCGATAAACTGCGTGAGTTAAGCCACTGCAATCAAATCCAGAATCTGATGTGCCTCCCCATTTATAAGGCACACCAATGTATTGATACGCACTTTCCACAATATCCTCACGCACATCGTGATTTTTTTGCTTCTCTGAAGAATATTTTTTCTGATTGATTGCATATTTTTGTGGTGATACGATGAAAAATACATCAATCAGATTCTGTTGTTGGTATTTAAAGGCTTCTGCTTTGGCAAGCTCTGCACTGCGATAATCACCAAAACGCACTTTATACATATTGTTTTCTTTAAACAAAAACGCATCTAAGCCTTTAGTATTAAGAGAATCTACAAGCTTCCCTGCATTATCAACTTCTTTAAAACTCCCTACTTGCACGCTATACGCAATGGATTTTTGAGCATTCAAAGAGGCACAACCTGTGCATATTAAGATAATTAAAACAATCATAAAACTTAATATTTTATTCATTTTATTTAATCCTTGTAAATTTTAAACGAGTTTAATACATTCGAGGTCCAAGAAACCTAAGCCCTACAGAGAGCCAACTCTGCCCACCCTTAAAAGCATTACCATAAGTACCATCAAGCTGGATTCTATCAGGCATAAGCCATATGCGCAAGCCAAATTGGTATTTAGGCGTATCTAATCGCTCATAAATGGTTTCGGCAAGAACCCACACTCTTTTACTGACTTCTTGTTCCAAACCCAAGCCTACATTATAAATATGTTCTGAAGAAGTGTTATGCTCAAGTTTATATCCAAGATTTGCATGCACAAATAAACGATTATCAAAAAATGCCTTGCTGATAGGCACATACAAATAAAAATCGTTAGGATTCTTTAATCGCCTAAAATTATACGCATTACCGAGAGCCAACCCAAAGCTATAGCCATCTGTCTCCAAATCCTTAAGGACTTTTTTCGCTCCAATCACAAGCTCTCTACCACCCCATTTCGCCCTATGATCACTCATTGCTTGAGTAGGCTCATTGCTCAGTAATCCACCAAAACTGATTTCCACATCATAGATAAAATTACAACCTGCTATTGCCCAAAATTCACCGATTTGATGACTATACTGCCCCCAAGTCTCTAATTGACAAGAGTGTTCATCGACTACGCGCGCATCATCGGTGATCATCGGACGCGCTGCAAACATTAGATTCACGCCAAATCCAAAAAAAAGAATAATCCATACTGCTCGTTTCAAAAGTTTTCTCCAAACCAACTTGCCACATCACTTCTGATTGTCTGATGAAGCTGAATACCTGCAATAAAATCATCACACACTGCCTTGCTTAAAAGGCTTAATGCGCCATTACGAAATTTGCTTAAATACGGGTGGTCAATTTGCGCCCAATCACCCAAAAAGACGATCTTACTTCCCTCACCTATCCTCGTCCCAATGAGCTTAATAGTAGCATTAGAGGCATTTTGCACTTCATCAAAGATGACAAATTTATTCCCAATACTAATGCCTCGAGCATGGGCAATATCCACCACTTCAATTTTATGTTTTTGTAAAAAATACTCGGTAGCATCTTGTTTCTGGATACCATTAACTTCTCCGCGATATTCTATGCGTTTGGCAAGTGAGCTTTCTTGAAGTTTGTCAATCGTAAAATTAACCGCACTATAAAGCGGATACATAAAATATCCTAATTTTTGATTCTCATCACCTTTACGATAGCCTAACTCTGCCTCTTTGTCATTGGCAGTAATAGTGTTTCTCATATAAATGATACCATCAACTATGCCATTTTTGAGCAATGTAAGGGCTGCTTGGAGTGTGATAAGTGTCTTGCCACTTCCGGTAGAGCCCGTTACGATTGTGAGATTATTTTGAGGGTGGAGCAACAAGGCATAAAGCATTTTTTGTTCAAGATTGATAGGCGTAATATAAGGCTGATGATTTTTAAGAATCTCATCAAGATTCTGTTCTTCAAACACACCACCAACCTTAATACCAAAGATCTTTTTGCCTGTTTTGTATAAAGAACTTTCAGTATTATCCATTTCATCAATCTGAATCAAGCTCCATTGAGGAAGCTGCATAAAATGTGGATCGCTGTTGAGATTCTCTAACGGCTTATCTTTGTGTAGCTCGAAATGCGCCCAAAAATCAATATCGTTAGGATTCTCTACACGATCCCTAAAAAGGGATTGAGCATTGATGCCTTGTGCTTGCGTGCGAACTTTCAGAGAAATATCATTTGTAAGCAAAATAAGCGCATAATCACGCGCAATTTCTATCAATTTTGAATCATTATAACTATGCTCTTGAAAGGGAAGTTTATATTGAGAACGATAAATCAAAATGATAGGGATAGACATATTGTCTTTTTTGAAAAAAATTTTTTGCGTAAAGTCATTATTATTCTTGGCAATACACATAATATCATCAGGCGCATCTTGTCTAATGGTATCAAAATCATCACTAATAGAGCGGAAAAATTCTCTTGCAAAATATCCATTTTCATTGCTCAAATCTTTCTTTTTATCTAATTCTTCAATCACAACATCAGAAATAAAAATCTCATTTTGAGCATTCTGCCACAAGTAAATGATATTTTGAATATCATCTAAAATAATAGAAGTGTCAAGCAAATATCTTTTAGCAATCAATTAACCCCCTTTTGATAGAATAATGACATTCTATCAAAAGAATACATAAAAATCATAAATTGCAATAAAGGATTCTAAGATGTCAGTAAAGTTTAAGGGCAACCCTGTCGTTTTAAGTGCTCATACAATTAAAGTCGGTGATAAAGCACCTGTAGTTGAACTTGTAGGAAAAGATCTGTCCAGCATCACCATAGGCGGTGCAAAAGATGAATATCAAATTATTAATGTTGTCCCAAGCCTTGATACAGGTGTTTGCGCGACTCAAGCGCGAAGATTCAATCAAGAAGCAGCAAAGATTAGTAACGCTAAAGTTTATGTGGTTTCCATGGATTTACCTTTCGCTCAAGGAAGATTCTGCACGACTGAAGGTATTGAGAATCTTGTCGTATTGAGTGATTTTGTGGATAAAACTTTTGGCAAAGCTTATGGTTTGCTTTTACAATCAGGTCCCCTCAAAGGTTTGCTAACGCGTTCTGTGATTGTTATCAATCCACAAGGTGAAGTGATCTATACTGAAGTATGTGAGGAAATCACTAATGAGCCTCACTATGATAATGCGCTCAATGCAATCAAATAAGGAAACGAAATGGATATGCTCACGCTTGATGAAATCTCAAAAATACTTGATTCGGGGACTTTTTATCTAGCAACTAAAGGCACTTGTGGGAATCCAAGAGTGCGTCCTATGCAATCCCATATCGTTTGCAATAATAAATTGTATTTTGGCACTTCTTGTGATAAGAATCTTTATAAACATATCAGTCAATTTCCGGGTGTAGAAATATGTATCAGCACGAGCGATATAATGCTTTTGCGCATTCGCGGAGAAGCAAGAATCGTCAATCATACAGATGTTAAAGAAGCGTTACTAGCGAAATATCCTCGTGTTCAAAAAATATTTCAGAATGCACTAGATACGAAGTTTGCAGTTTTTTATATCGAAAATATAAGTGCAAAATTGCAAGATTATAACGGAAATACTCTTACCTACAAAGAATAGCCTAGCTATTCTTTGAAACGATAGAATTAAAAAATACCTCCATTGACGCTATCAACAAATTTCATTTTATTCACTACAGAATCAATAAGCCCTTTCATTTCTTTGCTATGATTATCATTAGCAGCGATTTTTTCAAACTCATCAAAACTTAATTTAGAAGAGTTATTTTTAAGATATTCCATTGCTGTTCTTTCATTATTATTGATCAAGCTCTCATTTTTTAAAGTATCAGCGAGATTCTCAAATGAAGTTTTATCTCGGAATCCCCCCTCAAGCTGTCCGCCAATCTCACGAGCCTTTGTCAATTCGATTGATGGAGAAAAACGATCATCAATGCGTCGCGTAATATCAAAATGCTGAAGTGATTGAATCGATCTGTCTTGATTATTAAGACCATCTACACCATTGATCTTTTGCTCACTTTCATTGCTTTCATTAGGAGCTTTTTGCGGCTGATTAGCGACATTGTAAATGTTAGAAAGCATATTTTGCACACCTGATTGATTAATTTTAGTAATATCCATTTGTGCTCCTCCTGATAAAGTAAATTTCTTTCAAAACAAGCAAGATTTATTCCTAAAAATCCCACCCTCTGCTTGATTGTGAAGATGCAACATCACCTTGATGCTTTTCTTCCTGTTGCACTTGAGTAGGCTGACTTGCATCTTGAGATTCTAAAAACTCCTTAAGCACCTTATATGCCTGCTCAATTTCCCGAATCTTGGGCAATGAAGATTCACAAAAACTTTTATTGATATTTTTAGAATCAAAAATATTTTGTTTTGATTTTTTGATCAATTCATCGTAAGTTTGCTTCACATCTTCTAAAGTCATACCCTGATGATATTCAAAAATTTCTTTAGCTGTTTCCAAACTCATTTCCAAATCTTGGGCGAAATTTTTCTCAAAATTTTCATAAAGCGCATTAAAATCTTCATTGGAAATCTCAAATAACGCTGCAACATCAATAATACACTCTTGCTCGCCTTCAGACAATACACCATCAGCATAAGCTAGTGCAAACAAAAACTCTACAACCTTAAGACGCTTCTTATATTCACCCTTTGTAAGTTGCGTATAACGATCGCAAAGAGATTCTAACGACATAGAGTTATTATCTTTTTGTTCCATAATGATATTTTGAATATCTTCTGGTGTAAGCTTAGGATTCTTACTTTCAGCAGACATATCAACTATCATTTCATCTAAAAGTTTTTGCTCTAATGGACAAATATGTCCATCACTCCACACCACTTTGCCCAAAATCGCACTCAAAACACCAAACTCACTTGCCTTTGCCTTATCCAATGCAGCAATCTCTTCATAAGGATTCTGAAAGCTAATCACCTCTTCGGCAGTGTTATTATTCTTACCAAATGAAGGCATCTGATGAAGCGGATTTTTCAAATATTCTTGTAAAGTATTATAAAGGAGATAAATGACTACCCCCGCAATTGCTAATAAAACAATTTCCATATATCCTATCCTTATTCTGATTTTCTTACTTAAATTGTAGCAAAAATTCGTTACATTCTTCTAAACTCGTTTATTGATACGCTTTTCAAAATCTCTTTTGATTTTTTCCTCTTGTTCGCGCTCACTCTTACGAAGACGTCTAATCTCTTCAATGCGTTCATTTTCGAGTGCGATTTTACGCTCTCTGCTTTCACGCATCTTTTGCATATATTCTTCTCGCCTCTTAGGATCTTGATAATGTATAGGCTTTACAAACAATACTCCTAAAATCACAAAAAAGAATACCAATGCCATTGAAGCATCTTCTCCACCAAAATGATACCAAACTCCTCCAATAATCGCAGCAGCTAAAACTTTAAAAGCAGGTTGCATATTAAAAAATCCTTATCTTATTTTCATGATATACAAAACCAAGTTGGTGATGCTCCAGCACTCCAAAAGCCAAAAGTAAAACTTGAGGTAAAAACAAAATAGGCAAAACAATATCATCACGATTATAGGCTTTACACATTTGCTTTCTTTTTGAATCAAGCATATAAAATTGTGAAAGCGAATAAGACAAAATAAAATCTACACCCAAATCAGCCATATCAAAAAAGAGTTTTGCACCATTATAAAGAGCATTTGTGGGATTAATACTCAATAAATGCGTATAATATTGATGAGCAAGCGGTGTATCAATACATTCCAATTGAATAGCCTCATAGATTCTGTGATTGGTTGTTTTAGGCAAATGCCCTTGATAACCACCTTTGAGAATCACCGAAGAAAATGCAGAAAAACGTCTTGTGATAAGATGAAAAAAGTCAAGTGAATTTAACAAATCAGGTAAATAAGCCATTTGCACCTTGCTATCATACTTTAATCCCAAAGGTGCGAGATGAGTTTGCAGATTCTGCATAACTTGCACATCTCCTTCAATGCGAGTCTTTGCATACACTGCATTTGCATAAGCATCTTCTTCTAAAAATACCAAAATAGCCTCTTGACTATCCGCAAATGCGAGATTATATCCCATTGCATAAATAAGCTCACCTGGTTCGCTCATTCTTGCCCAATATCCCCCATAGTATTTAAAAGGTTGAGGTGTAGGCAATACTTCTAACTTAAGTTGCTTAAAAAGTTCATAAGAGCTTGTAAGCAATGCTTTAGCTTTTTCATCTGTATGGTAAACATCATAAATCATATATTTCATTGTCAAACCTTAATTGTAGAGTTCAAATCGTTCTCGTATCATATCCCATATTTCTTGATCAATTTTTTCTGCTTTAGGATAAGCAAACTCTGCTACACTGACAAAGTTCATTATTCCACCTTTTTTATCTTTGAGAATCTCGAGCAACTCTTCTGATTTTTGCGGATAACGAGATAAAAGCCACTTAATATAAAGGAAAAATCCATCGCCATAATACTGCTCATTGTCCATTGGCGTAATGAAATTAATCATCATATAGTCTTCAAAGGCTTCTTTGTCTGATTTTGTGAGAAAATCAGCATCTTGAAAAAATGTTTCATAACGTTTCCAAATAGCTTTTTTATTAAGTATCAAATCTTTTTTAGCATAATATATTGATACAGGCTCAATAACCCATTCATTACCAAATCTCTGCACCAAATCCATCACGGGAAGATTCTCAAAAATAACTATTCCATTCAAACGCAATGTAAGGCGGTCTTGTTCATATTCAAAACCTCGAATCTCCTTTTGGATATACTGAAGCACATCTTCAAGACAATGAGAATCTTGAAAGCAAAAAGATAATTTTTGATAATAAGGCAGATAATCTATACCTGCCGTAAAACGAAAGACATTTAATGTGAGCCGATCCATCATACCTCCTCGCGATTAATCCAATTGCTCAATTTTATCAAAAAATCCTTTTAAAAGTAAATTATTTTTTAAAAAAACGTTGATTTTCAGGATTTGAAGATAAAGCAAGCGAAGATTGTTCCAATCCTTTTTTTTCAGTTTCATAAAGTTTCTGAATCTCTTCTTCGGGGATTCTGTAAAGTTTAGGTTGTGTAACATTTGTAAATAAAGGGATTTCTTGGAGCAAATCATCATCTTGAAACAAAATTTGCACAATTGCATCATAAGGAATACTTACAAAACTCCCAATATTTTCGTTCCCAAAACCTGCTTCAAAGTCTAAAGTTCCATTGTGTAACTCAATACTTTCAAAAGTATATCCCGCCATAATAAAAATAGTCATTTCTGCAAAATCTTCAAAGATATAATCAGGCAATGGAGGCGCAAATTTGATTTTATTAACTTCACACAAAACACTAAAATTCATACCCTCTTGCACTAAAAACTGCAATGTTTCTTTTGCATGGGCAACCATCATTGCCTTAAGTTTTTGATGTGTAAGAATTTTGCTCATTCACAATCTCCTTAAACTCTTCAAGCATTTTTCTCACTTCTGCGATACCAATCAACCAAAACTTATCACTCTCGACATTGAATCCAAACTTACGAATAAGCTCTTTGGGGCTTTTACTGCCACCCAAAGAAAGAAACTCAACATAAGTATCGATAAATTTTTGTTTGCTTCGTTGTGTTTTTTGGGATTTATACAACCCAAATAATGCCAAAACAAGCAATTGCCCATAACTATAAGCATAGCAATAAAAAGGCGAATGGATAAAATGAGGGATATAACACCACCAGCCCTCATAATTCTTAGTTAATTGCAGAGAATCTCCAAACATTCGTTCATTTTCTTCTTTCCAAATACGATCAAAGGCTTCGGGTTTGAGTTCTTCTTCAGTGCTATGAATCCTACGTTCAAAATTCGTCATCACGACTTGACGAAACATTGTCGAGTAAATATCCTCAAGTTTCCCTGCATATAAGGCAATCAATTCGTCCTTTTCAAGCGTCTTTTTCATTTTGTCAAATAAAAGCATTTCGGCAAAAACTGATGCTGTTTCAGCTGTCGTCAAAGGTGTGTCCATATTTAAATAGCCTTGTTTTTTAGAAAGCTCTTGATGGATCATGTGTCCAAACTCATGAGCAATCGTAAAAGCATCGCGTCTCGAATGCGTATAATTTAGTAGCACATAAGGGTGCGCACTAGGCACACTCCCATGACTGAAAGCACCGCCACGCTTATAATCTGCTGGGTGAGAATCTACCCAACCTTTCCTCAAGCCTTTCAATGCAATATCTTTGAAACGTTGATCAAAATCCCCAAAAGCCTGCAAAACCATATTGATGGCTTCATTATAAGGAAGATTCTGTGGCTTTGTGTCTAAAGGTGCGTAACGATCATAATCTTTAAGCTTCTTTAAACCCAAAAGATCGCGTTTGATATTGTAATATTCACTCACCATTCCAAAATGTTCATTTACGACTTCAATGAGTTTATCTACGCTTTTTTGTGTCGCTTGATTCTGAATGTGTCGGAAAGATTCTGGGCTTTTATAACCTCTCATTTTCATATTAATCATACAATCTTTTCTGACCATATTTAAAATATACCCCAATAAATGGCGAGATTTTTTCAATCCCTTACTGAAAGATTCTTGCGCTTGTTTTCTCACACTTCGTTTAGAATGATGCAAAAGACTTAGAATCTCCTCTTCGCTGATATAGGCTTTTGATTTTGCTTTCTCACTTTTATGCTTAGAATCTTCTTTGACCGCCTTAAAACGCATTTGAGCCAAATGTTCGTCAAAAAGTCGAGAAAACGCACCCACACCAACAAGAGAAGTCGTGAGAAGAACCTTTTCTTCAGCAAGTGAAAGCTGATATTGATCGTTTTCGATAAGCTTTTGGAGATAAAACTCATAATGTGGTTCGTTTTTTATAATATCTTCGCGTTTCTTTTCATTCAATTTGCAAAATTCTAATTCAAAAAATAAAATCAGATTTTGAGATTGATTTGTGAGATTCTCGTATTTTGCATAAAAATCGCCCTGTGTAGTATCTTTAGCAAAACGCAAAAACGCATAAGTCATCACGCGTCCAAATCCCTCTAAAATCGCCTCATATTCGCGTAAAATCACACCAAAATCTTTAGGCTTAAAAGTATGCAATTTCCCCTCATAAGTCTTTGCAAAATGTTTTGCACGGCGCGTGTTTGCACTGATAAAACGATCTAAAGATTCTTGTGTTTTGAATAATGCGCCTAAGTCCCATTCATTTTGCGTAACGGCTACTTTTCTCATATTTTAATTTCCTCCTCTTTTTCTTCTTGCATCAAAGTGAGAGCTTTGAGGAAACTCACGCTATCAATCTGCATTCCTGAAGTCATATTTTTAATCGTGAGAGTTTTACTAAGGTATTCCGTCTCTCCAATGACAATCACAAACTCATGACCCTTAGCATTCGCATAGCCAAAAGACTTTTTAAGTTTGGTAACTTCAGGATAGACTTCAATAGGAATCTTGCTTCTTCTAAAAGATTCTGCAAGATAATGCGCATAGTGCATATATGCTTTATCCATACAAACGATTAATGCCCTTGCTGAAGTTGAAGCCCTCCATTTAAGCAAACGCAATTCTTCCAAAGCAGCCAACAATCTATCAATACCGATTGAAGCACCCACACCACTCATCTTTTCTTTGGAAAATGTCCTTGTGAGATCATCATATCGCCCACCAGAACACACACTACCAATATTTTTCAAAGTGTTGAGCGTGGTTTCATACACAATCCCTGTATAATACCCCAACCCTCTTGCGACAGAAAAATTGATCCGATAAGTGTCTTGATCCATTTGTAAAAAAGACAGAATCTCATAGAGAGCCTTTAAATCTTCGATACCTTTTTTAATAGATTCATTCCATTCTTCCATATAAGCGATTTCTTTGAAAAATGTCTCGCTATCGCTTTGCTGCTTGATTGAAGTGCTTGCAAGCAAATTACGCGCTAGCTCAGAGCTTAATCCCAGCTCTTGTTGAAGCTCTTGCAATACACCCTCTTGCCCAATTTTATCAAGCTTATCAATAATACGCAATGTTGAAGTAATATCTTTTGAATCATTGATGCCAAAATGCTGACAAATACCATTGAGAATCTGTCTGTGATTAAGCCAAATTGTAAATTCATCAATCCCAAGCCCTACCAATGAGGCATAAATGACTTGCAGAATCTCCGCATCACATGAGATACTATCACTCCCAATAAAGTCAAAATCGCATTGTGTAAATTCTCTATATCTCCCTCTTTGCGCCCTTTCACCACGAAACACATTCCCAATCGCATAACGTTTAAAGGGCAATTCCACTTTACTTTTGTACTGTGAAATGAATCTCGCCAAAGGCACGGTAAGATCAAAACGCAACGCCACATCTCGCCCACCATGATCCTTGAAACGATAAAGTTCTTTTTGTATTTCATCACTCCCTTGTTTAATCAGCACATCAGCATATTCCATATGCGGCGTCTCAATAGGAACAAATCCAAAATCCATAAAAACATGACTGATTTTATTCAAAAGATGAGTTTTAGCAATAGCTTCTCTAGGAAGTCGATCTTTAAAACCACTCAATGTGCGGGGAGTAACCAACATCAATACGCTCCTTATGATAAAAACATTAAATTTAAATGCAAAATAATAATAAATTATGGAAATTCTACCCTAAAAATGCTTTATTTTTGCACTTTTTAAGTGATTTTTTAAGCTTTTTATCCCTAGAATAATCGATTTTTACATATTCATTATACAATAATAGCAATCACAGAATCTCTAACAAGGAATATGATGAGCCATAATCAAAACTTATCTGACACTTCGCATTCCTCTATTAAAACGATTCTCTTGCGTTTGCCAAATTGGCTAGGAGATAGTGTGATGGCATCTGCAGCATTTGAATGGCTTAAGATCATTTACCCTCAAGCAAATTTTAGTATCGTAGGCACAAAAGCAAGCTGTGGGATTTATGAGCGTGATCCCAGAATCAAGCACATCTATATTGATGAGACAAAAAAATCGCATTGTCGATTCTATGCTACTTACACCTTTGCAAAAAAAGTTGGCAAACATGACATTGCTATCAGTTTTAATAATTCTTTTTTTGCTGCTTTGTTTTTGTTTTGGAGCAAATCCCCCACTCGTATTGGTTATGCAAAAAACTTTCGTTCTTTTCTGTTAAGCAACGCTTTACCTTTACACAAATCTCCCCCTTCATCAGATTCTAAACACACGCCAAAATATCATCAAGTGATTCTCTATATTAAGCTTATCATCGCACTGCAAGCTACTCAAGATTTTGCATTAGCAAAGTTACGCCTTTTGCGTCCAGATTTAGCAAAGCAAACATCTTTTACAAGCGATGATCTTGCCTATGCTCTTTCCACAATGCCCCTAAAACTTATAGCCAAACCTTTAGATTCTGTATGCTCACACGACAAAACAGATTTGAGCCACAGCCCCAAACGCATTGGCATTAATCCCGGAGCAGCCTTTGGCAGTGCTAAGCGTTGGGAGCAATCACACTTTATAGCAGTTATTAAGCATTTTTTAGCGCAAGGCAATGAAGTTTATCTCTTTGGCTCAAGCATAGAATCTTCTGCAAATGCTCAAATCGTGCAATCTCTTGAGCTAAATAAAGAATCTGCAAAATACTTCAAAGATTTGACAAATAAAACCACACTTAGCGAACTAATCGATTATATTGCTATGATGAATGTATTTATTACAAATGATAGCGGTCCTATGCACATTGCTACCGCCTTGAAAGTGCCAATTGTAGCGATTTTTGGTCCCACAGATATTGGAGAGACTGCACCTTATCGTGTAGGAAAATACGCTACTTTGATTTCAAAATCTTTACCTTGCTCACCTTGTAAAAAACGAGAATGCCCACTCAAACATCATCAATGTATGAAACAAATCACACCTGAAGAAGTCATCACACAAGCACAACTTTTACTCGATATTTTCCCAACTCACACCTTTTCATCAAGATATACAGAAGAGATTCAAGCAGAGAAAATAGCCACACTCCCACCCGATGAATCTTTAATCGCTAGACACTCATCACCTAATGATTTTTACAACAAAGGTCTTGAAAATGCTCATTGATTTCAGTGCTTCAACTCCGTTGCAAACCTATAAGATTCTAAGTAACGCAATCACTCCTCGCCCTATTGCATGGGTCAGCACATTATTTCCTAATGGCAATGTCAATCTCGCCCCTTTTAGTTTTTTTGCCCCTCTAAGCGCAAATCCCCCGATTCTCTCACTTTGCATTATGCAAAAGAGTGATGGTTCGCAAAAAGACACCTATCGGAATCTGATAGATTCTCAACGCGCTACAATCAGTATGTGCGATTTAGCTCATTTACAAGATCTTGATTCTAGTGCGCAAGAACTCGCTTACAACACAAGCGAAGCAAGTGAATTTGAGATTGATTTAGAGATTCTCCATTCAGACTTCCCTCCTGCTCCCAAAGGCATACAAATCGCTTTTATGTGTGAGCTTTATGATATATTAGAATTAGGCGAAAGCAAAAGTGTGTTATTGCTTATCAAATCTTCTTATATTGCTGATAATATTTATACGCCTGATTTAAATTTTTTACCCAACTTTATTGGGCGTGTGGGACGCTATTATAAATCTTTAGGTGCAAGAATCACCTTTGAAAAGCCCAAAAACAAACCTCAAGAATCTCAAGAAGACATCAATGAGGATAACAGCAGCATTTCACAACCCCAAACTTCGCTAAAAAATGAATAAGGGATTTTATTAAATGATAAAATATGCTAAAATTTTATTTTAATCCCAATAAGGTTTAAATATGTCAGAAACCATTTCTTTACTTTCTAAACTCATCACTTATCCGAGTATCACACCTCAAGAATGCGGAATCTATACGCTTTTAAAAGATTTTCTCTCACCCTTAAATCAACACTACACGACACATATTATCGAACAAGAAAATCAAGGAGTAAAAAACCTCTTTTGGATTGCGCTTCCTCGACATATCACAATAGAAAATCAAACAGAAAATCAAACCTTGCACAGCAAAAACTTAGAGGGCTTAATGCATTTGTGTTTTGCAGGACATATTGATGTCGTCCCAGCGGGTGAAGGTTGGGATAATGATCCCTTTAGTGGTCAAGTCAAAGAAGGCATTATGTATGGGCGTGGGACACAAGATATGAAAAGCGGTGTGAGCGCGTTTATGTGTGCGATTAAAGATTTTTTACTTCAAGATTCACTCTCTTCCTCTCCTATGCCCTTTGCCTTATCCATCTTGCTCACAAGCGATGAAGAAGGTGAAGGGACTTATGGCACAAAAGTGATGCTTGATCAGCTCAAAACTTTGGGAATCTTGCCACATTTTTGCATTGTCGCAGAACCTACAGCCACAGAAAAAAGTGGCGATACACTCAAAATCGGTCGAAGAGGCTCTTTAAATGGAATTTTACGGATTAAAGGCAAGCAAGGGCATGTCGCCTATCCTGAAAAATGCCTTAATCCTGTGGAGATTCTAGGACACAAGCTCGGTGATTTGGCAGGGATTAATCTCGATAATGGCGATGAAAATTTCACTCCAAGCAAACTCATCATCACTGATATTCGCGGCGGTATGGAAGTCGTCAATGTAACACCCAATGAGCTAAAAATAATGTTTAATGTCCGATTTTCACCTGCAAGCAGTGAAGATTCTATACGCTCCTATGTGCAAGAAGTGCTGGGCAATATATCCTATGATTTAGAGCTTAAAACAAGCTCCCTACCCTTTATCACTTCTAGGGATTCAAAGCTAATCACGCACCTATCTCAAGTAATCTCTCATCTTTATACTTTTACACCGACCTTGAGCACAAGTGGTGGGACAAGTGATGCGCGATTTTTTGCAGCATTTGGCGTAGAAGTCGTTGAATTAGGTGTCCCAAATGATAGAATCCACGCTATCAACGAACGCGTATCATGTCAAGATGTAGAGAATCTCTATCAAATCTTTAGAAATCTCTTGCAAAGCTTTTATCTTTCAAATCCAAAGGAGTAAAAATGGCAATTATCGGCAAACTTTCCTCGCTCGAATCATTCTTCGCTCAACATTCATTTTTAAACACGCTTCATACCTATCTTTTAGACGCGCTTAAACCCCAAAGCCCTATACATCAGCGTATCATTAAGCTAGATTCCCCAATCGAAGTCGTATATCCCCAAGACTTAGGCATTAGAGCTATTGAACAAAGCTACACGCTTAAAGCACCACAAAAAGCTTTTTTTGAGACACATCGGCGATATGTCGATTTTCAGCTCATTGTGCAAGGCTATGAATATATGCTACTTGGTGATAGATCAGACTTCACAATCCACACACCCTATGATGAAAATCGCGATTTAGTCATTTATGAGAATGCTATCCCCTCCGATAGCCAAAACAGATTCGCAAATAACACAAAGCACCCTATCAGTGAATCTTTAGGGACACCATTGCGCACACAGATTCTAATGAATGCGGGAGATTTAGCGATTTTCTTCCCTGATGATGTCCATGCAGGAGGTTTAGAACTTACGCCTAATCGACCTACCCCCTCTGCTCATCTTGTCAAAAAAAGTGTCGCCAAAGTGCCATTTGATTTATTTGCTAGATAAGAGAAGAATCTAAGAAAGAAAGCGAGAAGCTTAGGACTTCTTTAAATCTTAGATTTTTATTTTTAGATACTACCGCCCAGAGACATTAAAAATCTTTGTCGTTTTAACCAACAATCGCACGACAAGATAAAAAACTGCTGAAAGCCCAAATAAAACGCTCAAAATTTCATTGGGATAGACAAGCTCCCAATTCTCTTCTTGATAACACACAATCGCAACAATAATCAAATGTGCGATAAAAAGCGAAGTCGTAAGCCCAAAGAATGAATTATACTCTCGCTTGAGCATAGAACGAAATGAAAAATCCATATCACTAGGAATATAACCTTTCAACTTAGGGACAAAAGGTGGTGTGGAAAGCGTCCATTGCGTATAACTTTCTCCAAATTTCTTTGTCAAAAAGCTTTCTTCAGCAAAAATAATGCGCTCATAATAAAGCCAAAAAGCCAAAGAAAACACAACGATAAAAAGCCAATTCCCTAATAGAATCACAGGAGAAAGCATCATGAGAAAATTACCTAAATACAAAGGATTGCGGACGATTGAATAAATCCCCGTATGATTAAGCACGCTTGCTTTTTGCTCCTTTGTGTTGCGTCCTGAAGTATCCTTAGGAGCATAGCCAGCTACCCAGATTCTGATACCTTGCCCTACAAATCCCACGATAATAGCCACTACAATTAAAGCAGTATTATATTCTCCGTATTCATCTAACAAAAATGTTTGAGAAGTGCATATCACAAGAATAAAAAAAGGCACAATACATAAGGGTAAATAACTACGATAACGGAATAAAAAATCCCCTTGTGATTTCAGCTCTTCTTGTAATGCCATTAATCCTCCTTGTGCCAATTCTAAGAAAAACATTTTAACATAAATTTTAAGAATCTTGACAAACACTGCCTTTTTCAAACCAAAGGTTTATAAGAATCTCCAAACGCCTAAAGCACGCTAAAGGCTTATAGTGTAATAATAATCAAAAACTTACTGACAATTCACGCACTCTATAGATCTATCCACGATTTGCTCTTTTGCTTCAGGGCTTTGCGAACGCAAATAATAAGTGCTTTTTAGTCCTAACTTCCATGCAAGCATATAAATATCATTAAGCACCTTGCCACTTGCCTTATCCAAACGGATAAAAATATTTGTGCTTTGCCCTTGATCAATCCATTTTTGACGCACAGCAGCAGCCTTGACAATAGCCTCTTGTTCAATATCATATGCTGAAATGTAATAATTCCAAGTCTCCAGATTCAAGTTAGGCACGATAGTTGGAATCAAGCCACTTAGATTCTCTTCATACCATTTTTTACGATACACAGGCTCGATTGTCTGTGTCGTCCCTACAAGGATAGAGATAGAGCTTGTAGGAGCAATCGCCATCAAGTAACCATTGCGCATACCATATTGTTTGACAAAATGCCTTAATCCTTCCCAATCGCATTGTTGAGAAAATAATCCACCACGATCAACAAGCTTTAAGGCTTCTTTATTTGCCATATCAATAGGGAAAATTCCCTTACTCCAACTGCTTCCCTCAAATTGCGGATAACGACCCTTTTCTCGCGCCAATTCCGCACTTGATTTGATTGCATTGTAAGAAATAAACTCCATAATCTCATCAATCTTCATTAAATGCTCATTACTTCCCCACATAATTTGTGAGCTTGCAAGCATTTGAGCCTCACCCATTACGCCTAATCCAATTGCGCGATTAGTCATATTGGTTGTTTTGACTTTCTTATTCGGATAAAAATTCAAATCAATCACATTATCAAGCATTCTAATAGCAATAGGAATGACACGCTCAATATCCTCTTTGGTATGGATCTTTGAAAGATTCACACTTGCCAAATTACACACTGCTGTTTGCCCGTCTTGAGCGACACGAGAAGCATTAAAGACTTTTTTACCACCAATACTATCAATACTTGTGATTTTATTTGCTTTTTTTACAATACCATTATCAAGAGTAACTTCTTGTTTTTCCTCATAAAAATCCTTGCTCCCATCGTCATATTCCACTTCAACGATATAGTGATTAGGCTGTGTGTTTTGAAAAATCTCTGTGCAAAGATTTGAGCTTCGTATCACACCTGCATGAGCATTAGGATTCACACGATTTGCATTATCCTTGAAGCATAAGAAAGGTAAGCCTGTTTCAAAATAATTTGTCAAGATCTTTTTCCACAAATCTTTTGCATACACACGAGATTTTAATACAGAATCTGATGCCTCATATTCCAAATACTTTGCCTCAAATGCCTCACCATAAAGCTCGGTAAGCTCGGGACACTCATAAGGATCAAAAAGTGTCCAAAATCCTTCTTCCTCTACGCGCTTCATAAACAAATCACAAATCCATACTGCCGGGAATAAATCATGCGCACGCCGTCTTTCTTCACCGCTATTTTTGCGCAAATCAATAAAATCATTAATATCATTATGCCATATTTCTAAATAAGTCGCAATCGCCCCTTTTCTCGTGCCTAATTGATCAACTGCAATCGCCACATCATTAGCAATCTTAAGAAAAGGCACTACACCTCCAGCAGCACTTTTATGTCCATCAATAAAACTTCCCAAACCTCTCACACGACTAAAATCCCAGCCAATACCTCCGCCATACTTAGAAAGCAATGCCATTTCCTTATAGGCGTCAAAAATTCCCTCGATATTATCCGGCGTGCTTCCCACGAAACACGAGCTTAGCTGATGTCTTGTTGTCCGCGCATTAGCAAGTGTAGGTGTCGCGCATATCACTTCAAATTGAGAAATCATATCATAAAATTTAATCGCCCATTCATTGCGATTTTCTTCATTTTGTGCCAAAAACATAGCAATCGCCATAAACATATGTTGAGGCAGCTCGATTGGCTCATTACGATGATTTTTAAGCAAATAGCGATCATAAAGCGTTTTGATACCTAAATAATTAAACTGCAAATCGCGTTTGTCATCAATATGGCTATTCAAAAGATCCAAATCATATTTTTCTTTGAGACCCTTTATCAGTTTGCCCTCTTCCTCGCCCTGCACAAAATAATCCCTAAGATGCTTATACCCTATCCAGCCTGTAACCTTATGATACAAATCATACAAAAATAATCTTGCCGCTACAAAAGTCCAATTAGGCGCATCGACATCGATTTTATCCACAGCCGTTTTAATCAGCATCTGCTGTATCTCTTCTGTGGAGATTCTGTCTTTAAAGTGAATCTTCGCATCAAGCTCTAATTCGCTTTGATTCACGCCTTCTAATCCTTTCACTGCTGAAGCAGTATGCTTTTGAATCTTGCTAATCTCTAAAGGTTCTATGCGTCCGTTGCGTTTTGTAACTGTGAGTGTATCTAGCATCTTAATACCCCCTTATTTGTAAGTAACCAATTCATCAATACTCAAGCGATAGCGAGGCTGTTGAGCCTTGCCACGATACCCGAAACACACGATCAAAGCCACTTGTTCTTTAAAAGGATCAAGTCCAAAATGTTTTTCTACCGCCTTTTTATCAAAGCCTTCAATATAACATGTATCAATCTTTAAATAACTCGCATAAGCCACCATATAAGTAGCCATAATATACGCTTGAAGCGCACTCCAATGTGTAATATCTTTATCAATGAATCCACGCTCATTAAGATAACCACCTAATCGCTCTGAAAAAATCTCATAACCGCTCAAATCCATTTTACGCCGAAAACTATTTTGCTTAGCGTATTCGCTCGGAGGTATCAAATCTCCTTGCAGATTCTTAAATACGATTACCTCACTTGCCGTAGTGATTTGAGGCTGATCCCAACATAAAGGTTGCAATGCCTCTTTAGCCTCTTGACTTCTAACTACTATCATTCGCGTAGGCTCCATACCAAAGGAACTAGGGCTCATTCTTCCCACTTCGAGAATCTCATCAAATATCTCTTTAGGGATTTTTTTACTTTCATCAAACAATTTGCAAGCATGTCGGAAATAGATAGATTCTAAAAAACGATTCATAATAAGCACCTCACACAAATAGTATTCAAGTCTTCACCTGAAGAAAAGCTTTACCTTGCCAAAGCCTTTATTCAAGCAAACTAAAAATCCAAAAGGCACAAAAAGCGCAGGGATTATTTCCCCTTTGCTCTTTTGCGCATATTGGGTTCAAGGATTTTTTTACGGATTCGGAGATTTAGAGGTGTGATTTCGAGAATCTCATCATCTTCAATCCACTCTAACGCCCGCTCCAATGTCAGCTCACGCGGTGGGACAAGCTTTATCGCATCATCACTCCCACTCGCACGCATATTTGTCAAATGTTTTGTTTTGATAGGATTGACATCAAGGTCATTATCGCGGCTGTGTTCGCCTATCACCATACCTATATAAACTTTCGTTTGCGGATTGACAAAAAGCACGCCTCTCTCTTGGATATTAAATAACGCAAACGCACTCGCTTCGCCATTTTCCATACTTACTAACGCGCCATTTTTGCGAGATTCTACACTGCCACTAAAAGCACGGAATTCCAAAAAGCTATGATTCATTACACCCTCACCTTTTGTATCCGTCAAAAACTCACTCCGATAGCCGATAAGCCCACGCGCAGGGATTTCAAACTCTAAGCGTGTGTAGCCATCGCCCATAGGATTCATTGCTTTCATCTCTGCCTTTCTACGCCCTAATCGCTCAATAATACTTCCGCTAAAATCTTGAGGTGTATCAATGACTAAGTGTTCAAAAGGTTCTTTCTTGACGCCGTCTTCTTCTTTGATAATCACCTCCGGGCGCGAGATACTAAACTCAAACCCTTCACGGCGCAAATTTTCAGCTAAGATTGTGATTTGCAATTCACCGCGTCCCGAAACGCGGAACTTACCCTCGCCCATTTCAACGCATCGCATCGCAATGTTTGTCTGCATTTCTTTTAAAAGTCTGTCTTTAAGCTTATTAGCCGTTACATGTTTGCCCTCTAATCCCGCCAAAGGACTATCATTGACCGCAAAATACACGCTCATTGTAGGCTCTTCAAGGTGCATCGGATCAAGCGGCATCGGATTATTAGGATCGACAATAGAATCCCCGACATCAATCGCATTAAATCCCGCTATGGCGACAATATCACCCGCTTGTGCAGATTCTATCTCTGTGCGTGCCAGACCCATAAAGCCTATGAGCTTGGTAATTCTGCCCACTTCTTTTTCACCATCACCTTTGGCAAGCATCACATTTGCACCCTTCGTAACGACACCATTAAACACCCGCGCGATACCGATTTTCCCCACATAGTTATCATAGTCAAGTGTAAAAATCTGCATTTGCAGTGCATTATCACTGCTTCCGCTTGGCATAGGCACATATTCTAAAATCGCATCAAAAAGCGGCTCAAGATTCTTTTTCTCATCTTCAAGATTCTTAATCGCATAGCCATCACGCGCAGCAGCATAAATCACAGGAAAATCAAGCTGAAAATCATTCGCTTCCATTGCGACAAACAAATCAAACACTTCATCGACTACGCGGTCTGGCTCTGCAGCGGGTTTATCAATCTTATTGACAACCACAATGGGGCGGATTCCAAAGCTTAGAGCCTTTTTGACGACAAATTTTGTTTGAGGCATTACGCCCTCTTGCGCATCGACAAGCAAAAGCACACCATCGACCATTTTTAGCACTCGTTCGACTTCACCGCCAAAATCAGCGTGTCCGGGTGTGTCAATGATATTGATCTTCGTGCCTTTGTAATTGATTGCAGTATTTTTAGAAAGGATTGTGATGCCCCTCTCTCTTTCCAAATCATTAGAATCCATGACGCGCTCATCAATCTGATCCCTTTCATTGAAAATGCCAGATTGACTTAAAAGCCCATCAACTAAAGTGGTTTTGCCATGATCGACATGAGCAATAACGGCGATATTTCGGATATTTTGCATAAAAACTCTTTTTTAGGATTTTAGGATAAAAGCGAAATTGTAAAACAAAAAAAACAATAGTTTTCTTAAAGCACCTAAATATATTTCAAAGAAAAATAATGATACTTTGGCTTAGATTTTGATAGAAAATAAAATTAAAAATAAAAAGAGAAAGACTATTTAAAGAGGGGCATTCCTCAAGTAAGGAATGCCTTTTACAAGGAGGTTTAAAGGATTAGAAATCCCATTTAAATCGTGCTGCAGCAATAACGCTAGAGATTTTGTCAGCTCCTCCTAAAACCGTTGCAGTTCCATTAGCATTATAATAAGCAACTTGAGGCACGAAAGTAAAGTTACCGCTCACTTTATAAGGGAGGTTGATATAAGCATTGACACCACTCACTGTGCCACCTACACCTTTACCGAAAGTCTTTTGATAACCACCACCAAGTGTTAGAGCAAGTTTTTGTCCGAGGTTAAAGCCAAGCTCGACATTCGCACCTGTTCTTTTGACATCTTTCGCTGTTGCAAGTATTGGAGTATTTAAATAATCACCTCTATTTAAGTTTGTAGTTTGCTCACCATAGAGATGCGCATCGACACCATAGCTCGCTAGCACTGAAAGGTATGCGTTACCAAAAGTCGGTCTGATCGCTGCCCAAAGATCCCAAGCAACATCACCTTTATTCATATTTACAGAACCCATTGAACCTGAAGTTGTGTATTTTTTATAGTTGTAGGCGACTTTAAAGAAAGGAGCTCCCTTATCACCTTTGATTGTATAAGCAAGCGAAATACGAGGGAATTCATCAAGTGCTGTAGTTCGTCCTAGTGCTACATAATCCTCAACTAAAGCGACACTCAAGCCTGCGAGGTTGTATTGGAGCTGGATTTTACGATTCCCTGTATTAACCCCACCAAAGCCTTGTGCGCCGTTGTCGTTATTGAGCCAGTTAGAGATAAAGCCAATATCTGTGGTTGGTGCATCTGTCTTGCCAAAAAGGATTTCTCCCGCACCTGTGGTATAAGAACCCCAAAACTTTCTTAAAGGTGCGCCATTAGTTGTTCCATCAACACCGGGTTCAGAAGCTCCAAACTCAACATTTGCTTTGAAATTCCCATGTGAAAATCTCGCACCAAAGTGTGAGTTATTTTGGATACCGATCAAATAACCACCACGACCATCAGTCGCCGAGCCATTTCCTGTATAGCTACCACCCATATAGCCACGGATAGAGCCATAAAGATTGACTTTTGTGTCATCATCACTATAGATTTCAAAAGCCAAGCTTGGGATTGCCAAAGATGCTGCTAAAGCACTACTGATTAAAACTTTTTTCATTAGGAAAACCTCCAAAAATTAAATATAGGCTTTGATTGTAGCTACAAATTTATTTTAAGTCAAGGATATATTTGACAATCTTCAGTAAATCATCTCTCATTTTTGAGGAAAATTCACGCTTTTAGCGAGAAAGAAATCATAAAAATCACTTAAAACACCTTATATAAGGGATATTAGATACACAATCCCAAGATGATACCTAAAGTAACAATACAAATTTATCGCATTTATGGGGATCTACACTATAATGCTTTTGAGGTTGCGACTAGGAGGAAGCAGCCTCCTAGTTTGCAACCTACTTTTTACGAAAAGGAGGTTGCTATGAGCAAGATTCGAAAGAAAATCTTAGTCGTTATTATACTACTTTGTCTCATCGTAGTCAAGTGCAGCTAAGGTCAAACCATTGTCCGCTTTTACCTAAGGGAGCGGATAAGTCTTGCTCTCCTCCTTACTTAGGCATTTATGCTTATTCATACTTATACTACAAACTAAAAATTATTAAGAATCTTAGATAAAGTTTCGTATTGGTCAAATCTATCATAACTTATGGGAATTTGTATTAAAATGATGCAGAGGTTGCTCTAGGGAGTGAGTAGCCTCCCTAGAAGTAGCCTACTTTAAACATAAAGGAGGTTACATGAGTAAGATTTACACCAAAATCTTGGTAGTTATTTTACTATTATGTCTTTTAATAGTCAAGTATTACTAAGATTAATCCATACACCTACCTCTTAGCTTGAGGGTGGGTGTAGTCTTGACTTCACTTCCTATCAAGCGTTTTCTTACATAATGCTTACATTGTTTTGTTTTATATCTATGAAATTGCAAGTTAAAATCAAAGAATCTTAAAAAAGTTTTAATGCCAATCAAAGGAGATTTTAGAGTATAATAACGCAGGGTGTCTGCCACAGGTCGCACCCTGTGGCAAATCTATGCCCCAAAAGGAGCTTAAGATGAAACCACTAAAACTCATCTTGGTTGCGATTATACTACTTTGTATAATTATAGTCAAGTCTTATTAGCTTAAGGCTTATGCCCGATTATCGAGCATCAAGGTGAGTTTCCCCTGTGGTAGTAGAATCTAGCAATTCCTTATAAATAGTGCTAAATCCTATAAAATCTCCTGTCCGATAAGCTTATACCGCTCCCAATAATATTCTACAAACGCATCGACTGCTGGATTTTTCGCCTTGTGCAAACCTTTATCATTAATCACATAAGATTCTAACCATATTTTCGATGGGCGTTTATCCACATAATGCTGACTTAAAGAGAGATAGGCTTCTTGATACCATGCAAGCAATTCTTTGTAATGTCGTGTGTGAATCTGAAGTTTAGGCGACTGATGCGCATCAAAGCTCAATACACCGCTCTCAAACATACCGCTTAGATGCAACAGCCCCTCACAATAATACGGACGCACTTCTGTGCTTGTCCGCCACGCCATTAAGCCCACAGCTCGGCGGATATGATCACTAAGAAGCGCATCAAGCAAGGCATTAGATGCGTGTAAGTCTTGAGGTGTGAGAGTGATAAAATACGCCATTAGTCCGCCACAAGTGGCTTTAAATTCCTCGATATTTTTAAACTCTCCGTCAATATTCATCACAGATTCTGTGTGTTCATCGACCCATAAAATATGCCCAAACTCATGCCCATTCGTGCTGATGTCATAGATTTGATACCATAAATCCTCATTATCAAACATCACCCCTCGTGCTTTTTCCAAAAAATCCCTATCAAAGATTTCATATTGGAGCTTCATTTTGGGTTTTGCCCTATTTTGCATCAGAATCCTATCGGGAAAGGCAAAGATTTTTTTACCCTTTTGTGAAGACACCCATTCGTCATTAGGCACGACTTGCGCGGAGAAAAGTCCATTCAACTCCGCACCATAAAACAACAAAGGCAGGGCATTATAAAGTGTGGTTTGTGAAAGTGAAGCAAGGACAAAATGTTTCAAATCCTCATCACAATGAATTTGTGAAGCAATCTTCTCAAACATCTTTTGCACTTGTAAAGCGGTGTTTTGATGTGCCTTTTGCGACTTGCTAAGGCGTAAATCCCACTCGGGAGCGACACTATGGCGATAAATATCTTCATAATATTCTAAAGGGTGAGCGATTTGCAAAGGTGTATCTATATCCATCCACGCCATATCTACGCTTTGCCATTGTGTGATAAGCTGTGTAGAATCTTCCTCATTCCATGCTCTTTTAAGCGCGACAAAATAAGCGATATAGGCTTCTTTCTTATGATAGATAGAATCTTCTAAAGATGCTAGAGATTCTACAGTCTGATCAATCGCTTTCGTGATAGATGCGACCTGCAAAGGAAATGCTTTTTTGTAAGGCAAAGACGCATAGATTTCTTGCTGTGAAGACTTATCAACCAAAATCGGGATAGAATAACTCCGACCGACATATTCGCCTTGAGAATCTTTATCGAGTGTCGGTTGTAAAAGATGCAGGGCTTGAGAAAAGTCGTATTTTTCGCTAAATGCGGTATTAATCTCATCAATCAATGTCTGATTCCATACTTTAAAAAACTCATTCATTGCTTGACCGATACGATGCACACCAAAGAGAATCTCCCGATAAAATGCGCTCAAAAGCTGCTCTTGCGAGATTCTATCAAGGATTGCTTGATGTGCTTGATTATAATAATCTCTCACAAACTCAAGCAATTGATATTGGCAACTTTTGAGCCATTCTTTAGCTTGTTTTTGAGAATCTTGAGCCAAAGAATGGTATTTTTCTGAATCCTCAAGCACTTGCAAGATACTATCTTCACGCAGATTCACAATGCGTTGCGCCAAAGCCATAAGGTTTGCCTTACTCGTGGGAATCTCTAGCTTTTGGGCAAGATGTTCTAATGTCGTATAGTGAATCTGCAAAGAAGCATCATCGTTTTCTAACACTCTAAAAAACTCATTGGTCGTCTTGATAGATTCTTTTGCCATTTCATAGATAAGCTTTAAATGCGATTCAAAAGTGATTTGATGAGATGAAGTGTCCATTAAATTTGCCTTTTTTGTCATTGTATTATCATTTGCACATTGTGGCTGTGCGACTTCTATAAATTCACTACAAAATTCACTACAAGCTTAGTCTTACGATAAACTTGCGTGATTACAGAATCTCCAAGCGGTGATTTTATCAAAATTAGCAAAAATCTGCCATAATTTTGTCGCAATTAAAAACAAGGAAAATTCTATGACAAAATCGCCATTTGATAAGCTTATCCAAGCAAATCGTATGAAAACTTATATGGCTTTAGGCGTTTATTTGATTATTTTTATATGTATTGGTTTTCTAGCCGATATTATCCGCCTCAACCTCCCCTCACTTGATGAGGGCATCATAATGCTACTGACATTACAAGAATTTCCGCTGATTACGATGATTATGGGGATTGTCTCACTAGGGGTGATTCTCTTTTCTGTGGCAAACGCTTCGCGCATTATGCTTAGCGGCAATGTCTATAAGCTCATTGACCCCAACGCCCCGCTTTCTCATAAAGAATCTAACGCTTATCGTGCTTTACAAGAGCTTGTCCAAAGTGCAGGGTTAGACTTTATCCCTAAGCTTTATGTGTTTGAAGCTCCCTATATGAACGCTTTTGCAAGCGGTTGGAATGCTAAAAATTCTATGATTGCCATTACTTCAACCTTATTAGAACATCTTGATGCGCAAGAGTTAAAGGCTGTCATTGCACATGAACTAAGCCATATCCGACACGGCGATGTGAGACTGACAATGTGCGTGGGGATTCTTAGTAACATTATGCTTTTAGCTGTGAATCTTTTTGCCTTTAGCTCTTCAGCAAATTCACAAGGTGCAAAAAATGCGCGAACGATACTTCTCATTTTGCAATTTGTCTTGCCTCTTTTCACGGCGGTGCTTTCGCTTTTCATCAGTCGCAGTCGTGAGTATATGGCGGATTCTGGAGCGGCGTATTTGATGAATGATAGCACACCGATGATTAAAGCATTGCAAAAGATTTCACAAGACTATGAGCAAAACTCCTACCAAGAATCCAACCCCACACGCGCCAATGCGTATTTGTTTGACAAAAGCGAGATTCTAAGCACGCACCCTAGTATCCAAAACCGCATCAAGGCACTATTAGAACAATAAAGGAAGAAAAATGTTAGAAGATTATGCAGAGCAATTTTTTAAGGCATTGTGCAAACAAATCGGCGAGGACGAGACACGAGAGGGCTTAAAGCACACCGCACAGAGAATCTCACAAAGTTATCAAAACTTGCTTGATGGCTATGCACAAAGCCCTACAGAGGTTTTAGGGAGTGTCTTTACACAAGGTGCGTGTGATGAAATGATCGTGCTAAAGAAAATGCCCTTTTATTCGATGTGCGAACATCATCTTTTGCCCTTTTTTGGGCATATTTCTATTGGCTATCTTCCAGATAAGAAAATTGCGGGGATTAGTGGATTAGCGCGAGTGGCAGAGATTTTCACGCATCGTTTGCAGATTCAAGAGAATCTCACCGCACAAATTGCAGATTGTCTGCTCAATGAGCTGATGCCTAAAGGTGTTATGGTCGTTTGTGAAGCGCGTCATTTATGCCTTGAGATGCGTGGGAAGCAAAGGCAATCAAGCATCATCACTTCAGCTTTAAGAGGACTTTTCAAGAAAGATTCACGAACACGCACAGAATTTATGCAGCTTATCAAGGATTAATCACGCGCTTTTAAGGGTATTGCCCATTATTTGTGTGCTGAATGATAAAGTGTGCGGGCTTCACGCAACAAAGACGCTTGGGTATTTTCTATCTTCTCTTCAATCACAAGCGTAAGCAAAGTAGATAGAATCTTGCCTATTTCCTTGCCCTCTGTGATACCAATATGCTGCAAATCTCGCCCATTTACCGCTAAATCTTTCAAGCAAAAAGCCATTTGAGAATCAAGCACTTGCGCTTTAATCTCTCGAATCTCGGCGAGATTCTTAAGCCTTTCACTTATCAAAGAGGGATTTTGCGCTAAAATATCTGCCTTTTTCACCTCTAAAAGCAATTCAAAAAGCTCATTATCAAGCTTACTAAGCAAACGCCTTACACTTTTTGGGCTAGATTCTAGCACTATATCGTGATGAGTGATAAGTGTAAGAATCACGCATTTTGTTTTCTTATCCCAACGCAAACGATCTAAAATCTTCTCTGCAATCAAGGCACTTTTTTGCGCGTGTCCATAAAAATGCCCCACACCTTCTTTTTGCGTAAAAGTGTGAGGCTTTCCTATATCATGTAGCAACATCGTCCAACGAATGATAGAATCTTCACACGCACGATCAATCGCTAAAATCGTATGCCCCCACACATCAAGATGATGATAAGGGTGATGCTGTCGAAATCCTATCATCGGGAAAATCTCTGGGATACACACCGCGATAATCTCCGCATATTCTTCAAGCACTGATTTGACATTTTTACCACAAAGGAGCTTTGTAAGCTCGACCCTGATGCGCTCTTGGGAGATTTTTGTCAGTCTTTGTCTGTGCGCAAACATCGCATCTTTAGTGGATTGCTCAATTGTGAATCCTAAGAGAGAAGCAAATCTTAAGGCACGCAAGATTCTCAAAGCATCTTCACATAATCGCTCGTTTGCATTCCCCACACACCGAATCACGCCATTTTGCAAATCGTCCAAACCACAGAATCTATCCACAAGCCCCTCATGGTAATGATACGCTAAGGCATTTATCGTAAAATCTCTTCGCTTCAAGTCTTCTTCTAAGGAAGTGCTAAAATGCACAGATTCTGGAGAGCGTGCATTGAGATAATCACCATCAATACGAAAAGTAGTAATCTCATAAGGGACGGATTTTTTTATAAGACTCACGGTGCCGTGTTTTAAGCCGGTGGGCAAAACTTTAGAATCCGCAAAAACACGCATCACCTCATCAGGTGTCGCAGAAGTGGTAATATCCCAATCTTTAGGTATATAAGGATTACGCGTGATTTGACACAAAAGCGCATCACGCACACAACCTCCCACGACATAAGCCTTGAATCCTGCAGATTCTAAGGTTTGTAAGATTTCTTGAACCTCTAAAGGAATGCTCAAAGTCAGATTCATTACCGAAAATGTAAAGGTGTGCTTTTGAGATTTGGCGTAGGAGATGGGCGATAGGAAGGTGTATAATGATGATAAGATCTCCCCACGCCATATCCAAAGCCTCCACCCCAAAAGATTCTCGAGCCTGTATCCATTGTAGGATTTTGTGCCATTTGTGCTGCTCTTTCTTCGGCTTTTTTGCGTCTTTCCTCTTGCAATGATTGAGCTTGATGCGTGATCGAACTATTGTCAATTCTAAAAAGTAACTCCACAAAAACGCCATAGCCATTTGTCGTGCTTAATGGCTGATAATCTTGTATAGGGCGAGTGAGATATTTTTTGACACCTGCACGCACAGAAAATTTGGAATGAATATTTACTGCCAAGCCTAAATGGACATTACTTTGCAAACCTTTATGACTATGGGCTAAAGAAGGATTAGGAAGCCAATAATACGAGTATTGTAACTCCCCTCCCAAAAAAACCCCTAGCCCTCTGTTTGAGCCAATATCCAATAAGACATCACCCCCGACACCGCCAGAAAAGAAAGAGGCTTGATTGATAGAATCTTGCTCATCAAAACGACTATAACCTCCCTCTAAGGGAATATACATTGATAGCCCAAATGAATTATTAAAATAATATTTCGCCCCATACTTGAGATGAAGCGTGTATAATGCAGAGGAGAGATTCTCATTTTTAAGATTTGTTTCAATCTTTGGCACAAATCCTGCCCCGATAGAGAAAAAAGCACTCGTTTTATCGTTCGCCCACACACTGCTTAGTGTTAAAACAACAGCACAAATCACTTTCACACTTCGCATTTTAGCCCCTAAAACACATACACATAATTTAAACGATACACAATCATATCGCTGATACGCAAAGAAATCGATTCGTCAGCCCACATAGAGGGATTAGCACCCGTTACATACCCGCTCACAATTGCTGATTCATATCTTAAAGTAGGTTGATAATATCTCATTTCCCACTCAATCCGATGTTTGCTCTTAATAGTCAAAGAGATTCCAGCTTGATAATTCCAACCGCTGCCCTTAATCTTTGCTCCCTCATGATTATCAGAATGTATAGTATAGTAACCATCTTTAAATTGATGCGTTAAAAGCGAATACCCTCCGCCTGCAAAAACTCCTAAAGTCGTATGATTGACTTGAAGAATCTCAAAAAGCAAATCTGCATTAAAGCCCATATAATGGGTATCCATAAGATATTCTTTTTGCATCTCGTCTTTGTAAGTCGCGCTGCCTGATTGGTAATCAAAATAGATTCTCGCTCCAAGACGCGCATCAGAAGTAAAAAATTGATACCCCCCGCGTAAAGCAAAGCCAATATGATTTTTGCTGTCATTGCTGTGCGGATAGTATCTCATAGGACCTGCGGATTGCGTGATAAAAAGCCCGTCATAATGAGCATTTTCAAGCGAAAGACTGCCTCCGAGAAATAACCCGCTTTCTCCCGCTCTAAGCTCAAAAATGCCTAATGACATTAAAAGATAAAAAACCCAACCCCACTTTTTACGCATTCATCTTCCTAAAAAGTATAAATTGCAAGATAATCGACTTAAATTTTACATTGTTTAAATTAATCGCATAATACAACTACTGAATCTGCCCTTTGTGCATTCCCTTTCTCACACGGAGAATGCCAAATTTAAGAACCAAGCGTCTGATAAAAGGCACAAACATAAAAGGATAACGCACATAAGCTCTAAAAAGCGTTTTAAAAACTAAGATTCTCGTGGCTCTGACATAAGAGCGATGCGCATCACTATCATCACGATTAAGAATCTCACTTAAGATTCTTGAGCTACTCATCGCCCCGCTAATGCCTTCAAGTGTGCTAGCATTGACAAAACCCGCCGCTTCACCCACTAAAAAAATATGATCCCTCCCACACACAAAATCCTTCAAGCGCGTAGGATAAAGCACCAAGCAACTTTCACGCTTAAGCTTCTCTCCAAAGACAAAGCCTATACTTGCTAAATCTTTTTTTTGCTGTTTAAAATGCGAAGAACAATGATGATGCAAATACGCGCCGCCAAAGATAAAATATCCCTCTTTAGACATACTCCAACTATAGCTCGGTGTGATTTTTTCATCAAAATAACAAGCAAGCATCGGAGGGTTAGATTCTTTAAACCATTCTTGAATACACACAAGCGTTTGTGTCTTAAGGTGAGGGTATAAGAATCTCCGCAAATAGCTTGTCGCGCCGTCTGCTCCAATGATGTAACGCGCATTAAAAGTATAATACTGACCCTGCACATAGAATCTCCCACGATAACTGGGTTTGCCCGTGTCTTTAGCGTGAGTATTAGGGAGAGATTCTAAACCCTTAAAAAACGCATTGTGCCACACTTCAATATGCGGTGGGATAAGGGATTTGAGCCATAAATCAAAACGATGTCGCTCCATATTGACATAGCATTTTTGGATATAAGAGCCGATTTTGGAGGGTATATCAATTGTATTAATCGCAAAGATTTGAGGCGAACTAAGAATCTCTAAAGGCAGAGAAAGCCCTTGATTAGCAAAACATTTTTGCGCACCTTGTGAGAGTAATCCACCGCAAGGTTTGTGAAAACTCTCATCAAAGCAATCCCCTTTAGCATCTTTCTTATCAAGCGCAATAACCTTAAGATGCGGTAAAAGCAATCGTGCCAAATTACTCCCAGCCACGCCTAAACCGATAATACCTATATCATAATCACCTAAATCTATCTCTTTTGACATTATCCTCATTACTCTTTATAATAGGCTACTTCATACGCAACCCGTTTCTTTCTCTAAAATTTATCGCTATTTGATCTTTCAGCATAGTCGCGTAAATATAAGACTATCACTCATCATTTGAATCTGCTAGATTCTCTCTGAAAGCCTTTTGTATACTACTTCTCTTGATATGTAAAAACAAAATTTTCATTATTAAGCTTCTCACGCAAACCATACCCTAGAGATTCTAGAATCTCAAGCACTTTGGGATATACTTGCGGGAAAATTTCTATCATTATAATGGGTTTGTGTTGGGCAAAGAAGCACCCCCCCCCCCCGTAATACTTCATCTTCAAAGCATTCTACATCAATTTTTACAAAATCAATTTTTTGAGTGAAGACGCCCCTTTTTTCCAAGTCATCAAGACTTTGGATAACAATCTCACCTGCTTCATCATTTTGAATACTTGTCCCCCCGGCATTGTCTATATGAAACTCTTTGATGCTTCCTTGCGATTGTTTTGCACCCAATGCGAAGTTAAAAGTCTGAATCTTTTCTTGGAGATTATTCAAAGTGATATTTTTGCACAACATTTCATAAGTCTCCTTGATAGGCTCAAACGCATAGATTCTAGCCACTCCTTTTACCATCGCCCAATAAATGCTGTGATTACCGATATTTGCACCAATATCAAGGATTTGAGCATTTTTAGGAATATATTTATCGACTTTTTCTAGTCCTTCAATCCCATAAAAATCTTTCGTGCGTAAAATAATTGCCTGTATCCAATCACTTAGCGCATAAGGAAGATAAAACTTTATTTCGCCGCATTGTTTATATTTTCTCCCATAATACAAAGGCTGGTCTCTGTCAAAAAAGTGATTAAAAGCAAAAACCTTGTCTTTATTTGAATAATACAGAATCTGACACGCTAAAATCTCTTGCATATTACCACTGACACTTGCACTCATTTCATTGATTTTATTCATCATATCTGATTGATTGGCACTTTCATTAAATCGCCTTGTTAAAAACTTTTTCCACGCTTTTTTAAACATTGTCATTCCTTTAAATTTGATAAGATTCAGTGAAGAAGCTCATTTTATTGCCTATCAATTATAATTTATTTACTTTAAAAAGTATTTAATTTTCCCTGCAAACAACCCATTAGATTCTTAAAATGCAATTTGTATAAGATAAAAGAAAGAAGTAAAAATTTACATTCATCAAATATAATAATGAAAATTATTAAAGGAGTTTTTATGAATTTTTACAAAACATTTCGTGTGCTAGATTCTGTGTATCTGTGGTTACTTGGCATAGGTGTAGGCTGCATTGTTGCTTGTGGAATGTTTGCTGCGCCGGTAGTCTTTAAAGCTTCAAGCTTTATCCCGGATTTTAGCATCGCTGATAGTGGGCTTATTATGGGTAATATTTTCCTCAAATGCAACACATTTTTTAATGTCCTTGCTGTGGTGATTATTATTTATGAAGTGATTTCTCTTGCTGTCAGCAAACGCTTTGCCCATAGCAATCAACGCCGTTTGTGGTTTGTCTTAGGAGGAATTAGCGTTATTATGATTTTTCTTTTTACGCTTTATTATACGCCTTTTATTATGGACGCGCAATCTGCTGGGAATCTAGGCACACCTGAATTTGATTCTATGCACAAACAAAGTGAGTATGCTTTTAAGATTTTACTTGTAAGTCTTAGTGCTTTGATGATTTGGCGGGGTATTCTTGGTAGCAACAACCCCTCTTGCTGCAAAGAGAAAGCCTAATCTAGCTTTCTCTTACTTGTAAGGATTATTGTTTGAGGTTGAGTAAGGTATTAAGAATCTGATCACTTGTCGTAACGGCTTTTGAGTTAGCTTGGAAACCTCTTTGCACTACAATCAATTGTGTAAGGCTTCGGCTCAAATCCACATTACTCATCTCAAGCTTTGACCCTGAAACGCCCCCTCGTCGTCCTGTGTTTGCTGCACCTACCATTGGCTCACCGGAGTTTCCTGTTTGTGAATAAACATTCCCCCCTTCAGCTTGCAAACCTGTATTATTTGCAAAGTTTGCAAGTGCCACTTGGGCTAACGCAATACTACGTCCATTACTGAATGCACCGAGCAAAGAACCATTGGAGTCAAAACGAATATCCATCAAGTCCCCTGCTTGATAGCCATTTTGATTGATTGAATAGGTTTCAGAGATCTTATCCACACTCGTTAGCCCACCAAAACTCTCATTTGCACCAAACTTAAGCTCTAATCGTTGAGGACCTTTTGAACCATTTTTCGGGTCAAATTGTAAAACGGGTGGATTCATACCAGAAAGTGAGCCATCGCTATTAAATGTCGCTCTTCCTCCCTCAAAGACATTCGGCTTAGTCGCAGACCCACCGACAAATTGCGCAGGCTCGGGGACAACTGCCCTAAAACTCCATACCGCATCGCCTGTCTTCCAAAACTCAAAACGAATATTGTGCTTACTACCCAAACTATCGACAATATCCACGCTCGTAGCATGTGTCGCTTTTGTAATTTTACCTGTGCTCACTGATGCGCCACCTTCAATCAAAGACGCGGTATTTAAAGCTTTCATTGTTTCTTTGAAAAGAACATTATTGGTTACATTATCTGAAAAATGGCTTGTAACAAAAAGGCTAAGGTTGCGTTGCTCTTCATCGGCATCATCATGATTGACGATTTCAAACATACCCCAACGATTGAGCGTTACGCCTACACTCGCTGTGCTTTCTTGATAGGTCTTCTCGGGATTCTTTATCATATTTGCATCGTATTGAATCAATGCTCTTAAGTCTTCTGTCGTTCTGAATTGTCCTGTTGTAGAATCTGCATCTTCAGATTTTGTATAACGATACCTAAAGGCTGTAATATCTTCTTCACCTTTGACAAAGTTTTGGAAAACACCTGTTCCATCAGCTGTAATACGCACATTTTTAACTTTTTCATTTCCGTCCATTTGGTTGCGATTCTCAATTCTTAATTGTCCCGCATCGACATAAGCACTCACACCTGTTTTATCTCTCAAAGAGTTAATCGCATTTTGTGCAGCAGTAATAGAGCTTACACCCGTAATGGCAGAGTTATTTGCAAAGGTTATCTTTTCACCATTAATACCGATTGTGCTTACATCACTCGTGGTAACTGTCTCATGGCGAATCATTGCGGTTTTGTAACTCATCCAAATCCCTTGATTCTCATTAAGTGCGAACGCATCACCATCATCGTTAAACAAAACACCCAAATCCTCACCAACTTGTGTAAGCACTCCTCGAGAATCATACACCGGAGAAACACCATCAGCGGCAGTCCTTGCAGTAGAATCTAGTGCGGCAACATCTTGCATCTGATCAATGTGCCGTCCTGCATTCAAATTAGCACGCAAAGTAATCGTTTTTGTCGCTCTCGCTGGCATCACCATACCCGGGTCGATTTGGATATTTCGCACAGGTCCGGTATTATCCACTCTAAAAAAGTCAAAATCACTCATAGTGCCAGATTCTGCTGCTTCCAACGGCGGGCGCACCCAACCTTGCACGACATACCCACCTGTTGTTACAAGATTCCCATTAGCGTCAAAAAGAAATTCCCCATTACGCGTATAATTGTGTGTCGTCCCTCTATCGGGAGAAATGATAAAGAATCCATCACCTTCAATAGCAATATCAGTTTTCACATCGGTATTTTGCGTATTACCTTGTGAAAACACTTTTGTTGTCGCATCAATGCCCACACCCAAACCTACTGAAAAATCGTTCTGACCTCCCAAGCCATTCTTGTAAGGTGAAGTCGCGATGAGTTTGATTTGAGAGAGCATATCCACAAATGAAGCTCGAGAATACTTAAAACCCACCGTATTGACATTGGCAATATTATTACTTTCTACATCTAAAGCAATTTGATGAGCCTGCATTCCGCTAACACCTGACCATAAAGACCTTAACATATTACATCCTTTCTGATAAAATCAAAGATATTCATCGCAAATTAATAAGCAATATACATTCCAAAATATCATTTTTTCCTTCAATTTTTTTATTTTTTGCCGATAAGGCATCGTGATAGAATCCTTTAAGATAATTCTTTCTTCAATAGATTCAGTGTATGATGAAAGATTTTGCGATAAAATCAAGGTTCATTTTTAAACAAGGAGTAGGCGTGAGAGATTCTGATGTTTTTCTTGCACAATGTGATACGACTGCGGGATTCTTATCGCATTGCCCTACACGACTTAATCATATCAAGCTCCGTCCCGCACATCAAAAAGTGCTTTTGGAGGTGGATTCTCTAAAAACTTTAAAAAATCTTTTGCGTATCCCGCAAAGGCATAAAAACCGCATTCGTAAAGCAAAAAATGCGACTTTTATTTATCCCAATGGAAAGGCAATCCGTCTTGTTAATGACAAATGGCATCTGTCGTTTCTCAAACACCATCAAATGATGTATTCGACTTCGGCTAACCTCACAAAAAATGCGTTTGATGCAGAATGGGCAAAAGCACAAGCCGATGTGATTGTTGTCGATTCTCGAGGATTCACAGAAAACGCTCCTTCTCGCATTTACGCAATCAATCATCACAGAATCCAAAGGAGACGTTAATGCGTGTCGATAAATTTTTAAGCAGTGTCAATATCCTCAAAAGACGCTCAATTGCTCAAGATATGTGTGATAATGGTGTAGTAAGCGTCAATGGTATCAAAGCAAAATCAAGCAAAGAGGTCAGAATTGGTGATAAAATCTCACTTCACTATCTCCAATACACAAAAACCTATCAGATTCTAGCACTTCCCACAACCAAAACAATCCCTAAAGCCCAAAGCAAAGAATATTATAAAGAATTGCCATAGCAGGCAATGAGAACAAAATTTAAGAAGCAATCCATTCACATAAAGCAATGCGTTGCACTTCACCTTTAAGAAAAATATGTGAATGTGTGTCCATAGAAAGCTCTAACTCTTCTTTACTTGGAGGAATGAGTGTCGCTTTTGCGTTGCATAACTGATACCTTAAAGCCATTGCAAACACTGCTGCAGACCCTGTCCCACAAGCAAGTGTAATATCTTCCACACCACGTTCATAAGTCAAATAAGAAATCTTATCGGGAGAATGAATATAGGCAAGATTCACATTCGCATCATAGCGATAACGCAAATCTTTAAGAATCTCATCTTTTGATATGGGGAGATTATGAATCTGCGGGACAAATCCCACCAAATGAGGCACACCTGTATTGACCAAGACAAATTCTTTAACTCCATAAGGATTTGCTTCATTAATCTGTTCTTTTTTGATTTCACAGATTCCCAAATTACTCCGCACTTTGTGCGTTTGCTGTGCATCAATCTCAATATCGATAATTCTTTCCTTGCTCAAGAAACGATGTTTAAATCCCGCAATACCCTCAATATAAGCATAATGCCCAATACTTCGACTTGCATTGCCACACATACTTGCCCTTGAACCATCAGCATTATAGAATTCCCATTCATATTCGTATTCTGATGTAGCAAAGGGTAAAAGGACAACCATTCCATCTGCGCCAATCCCATGATGACGGTCGCATACTTTTTGAGCCAATCTTGCTCGTGAGCCATCATCACGAATACAAGAAGTAAAAATTAAAAAATCATTGCCATTACTGCTGTATTTAACAAAACGCATGGGATTGTCCTTTAATGAAATTTTGGAAGAGATTGGATATAAGATTCTACTTGTCTTTGAAGTGATTTTATATCTTGAGAATTATCAATCACATCATCAGCCAGCGCACATTTTTGCATAATAGGCATTTGTGCATTTAGGCGCGCTTGGGCTTCAGCCATACTCAACTGATCTCTTTGCATAATGCGCCGTAAAGATTCTTCTAAAGGCGTATAAATTACCACACTGCGTTTAGTAGGATAAACATCTTTACCGCCTACTTCAAAAAATAAAGGTATATCAAGAAAATACCATGCTTGCTTTTTTTCTAGCTCCATAGCTTGTCTGATAATCTCATCACGAATATGAGAATGTAAAATCGACTCCAACATTTCACGCTTTTGAGCATTAGCAAATACAATTTTTCCAAGCTTTTTACGCTCAATTTCACCTTGTGTATTGAGAATCGCTTCCCCAAATACTTCTACTACACTTGACTTTTGTGCTACCAGCACGCTATGAGCGATTTTATCCGCACACACGCAATCATATCCATAAAGCGTCAAAAGGCTAACAACCGTGCTTTTACCGCTCCCTATGCACCCAGTTAGTGCAATCGCATAGTTTAAAGTATGTGAAGACATTTTAAAATTTAGCGATATTTTTGAGTTTTTGTGCTAAAAAAGTAGGCAATACAAAGGCACTTTCGTGAATCTTGGCATTATAATAATACACATCAGAAAGCAAATCAATTTTTTGCAAAATCATATCTGCGCATGGGTGCAACCGCTTGGAGGCAAAAAGATAACTCTTATCACTTAAAATACTAAGATTAAGAAAAAAAGGCATCACGATTTTAAAAAAATTTGCACATTCCCCCACACAATCAACAAAAGCCTTTTCTTCGAGTAATGGGTGATGATTTCTCATAATCAAAACACCCTCATCACTTAACATACGCGACAAGGCATCAATTTGATGTAAAGGAAGTAATGAATCTGTGATAATCACATCATATTTTTTAATATCAAGATCAATCACTTGCTGATAAAGAGAAAAATTTCTGTAGGTGAGCACTTCTTGAAAGTGAGGCAAAAAACTCATCAGAGAATCAAGAGTCTTGCGGTCATTTTGCACACAATCCACTGCAACCTGATGTTTCATACATTCATAAGCAATCTCAAGATTAAAACTATCAAAAAGCAGAACATTTTTGGGTTTAGAAATTGTGTTTAGAGGGATATGAGCCAATAATTCAGCTTCCATAAAAAGATATTTTTTAAGCATTAAATGCTTTTCGTCAAACATTGCTACTTCATCAAAGTCGTTACTTTTAAAAATTTCGAGTATATGTGAACTTCGAGAATCAAGTATTTTGTGATCAATTGTGTATTCCTGACGAAAATTAGGTGTGAGTTGCCTTGTAATCCACATACAATATCCTTATTTTATTTTGAATCCAAATTTTACATAGAAATGGTAGTATAGCTTAATCAAACAAACTTGAGGATAAAAACCGAATAAAAGACAGAGGAGAAAAAGAAAAACTCCCGTGCAGGTGCTTATGGCACATAAATTTTTAAGGTGCTCTGCTGTGTTCCCACCCTGAAGCGTTGCCTTAATAATCTATTGCATAAGTCTGCAAGGAAGCATCGGTATTATATATTGAGAGGGCTTAAGAATAATTTAACACAATTAAATCAGATTCTATAACTAGCTTAACTTTCACTAGGCTTTTTAGGATAACAAAAGCGATAACCTCTGCGACGCACGGTTTCAATCGTGCTGATATTCAAAGGCTTATCCATTTTTTGCCGAATCTGATTAATAGCTACTTCAATAACATTAGGGGTTACGAGCTCGGGTTCTTCCCAAATCGCATCAAGCAATTGTTCTTTGGATACAATCTGGTCGCGATGACGCGCAAGATGTGTAAGCACTTCAAAAGGCTTACCTTTAACTTCAATTTCTTGCCCTTTATAAGTAATCTTTTCTTCATCGGGATTAATCACCAAATCTTCAATTTCAATCATACTTGTTCCCCAAAATCGCAAACGCGCTTGGATTCTGGTCAGAAGGACATTAAAATCAAAAGGTTTTTTGATAAAATCATCTGCACCATTTTTAAATGCACAAATCTCATTTTCAGGCGTATCTTTTGAAGAAAGAATAATCATGGGAGTGCGAGGAGACTTTTCCTTCACTTGAGCAATAATATCAAGCCCACAACCATCAGGTAAATCCCAATCTGCCAAAACTAAATCATAGTTGCGAATACTGATATAGTATTCACCATCTTTTAGATTCTCCGCTATATCAGTTTGATAACTATGCTCATTAAGCACCTCGGATAGATTCTTGCATAACACAGAATCATCTTCAACAATCAAAACTCTCATTATATATTCCTCTCAAATTAACTTAAATTTAGCTTGAATTATAGCATATTTATAAAAATATTTTTCCAATTTTGAAACTTCTTGCACTTGAAGTCGCAAACATTGCCTTTTTCAACCAAAACAGACTATTTTTGACACTACAACGTTTCAAAGCATCGTTATCACTTTCTATTCTATTGATTCCTTGCTCCATTGTATAAAATACTTCATAACCAATGGTTTTTGCTGTGCGCAACAAACCGAGATTATAGCTACCATCAGGCCAAGCAAGATGCTTTGTTTCTATGCCTAATTTTTCTTTGATGATTTTCTTTGAAAGCTCAAGATCCTCATGCCATGGTAGTGAAACAATATTAGAAAATTGATAAGTATGCGTCATTGAACCAATACTAAAAATATCTTGCATTTTTTTTACTTCTTCCCAATTACACACCACCTCACGAGCATTTCTTAAAATGGTATTTTTACATTGTGAATGAGGCGTAGGCACATAATCTGCAGATCCCTTAGAGGCTTCATCAAGCCATTCTGTAACGAGAAATAAACCACCCTTAATCCAATAATGTTTCATAATAGGATAAGCATTTTCATAAATATCACGCCATGCTCCATCAAAAGTCAATAAAACACATCGTTTGGGCAATGATTTGGGATCTTTTTTAAACGCCAAAATATCATCAAGATGCAAAAAAGTATATTGTTTCTTTTGTAAATACTTAATATGTCTCTCAAACATCTCCACATCGACACTATAAGAATCTTGCATATTGCGGATATGCGTATAGCATAATATAGGGATACAATTCATAAGTAATTCACCAAAGACATCTGATTGATTCGACTTGTCGAAGCCAAAACAGCATTGTAATTTGTTGTGAGATTGGAGAAGTGATTGTAAGTTTCAGCAATATCCGTCCCAATCACATCACTTTTAATAGATTCTATCTGCACTCGCAAAACTTCATTCCTTCGTATGGTATTTTCAAAACTTCGGCTGTGAGAACCATTAAGAGCGATAATCTTTTCGATATGATCACTCAAATGCCTAAAAACCTCTAAGCCATTTTGAATCCCTTTGTTACGCATTTCGCTTGTATATTCTTCACCAAAGGCATCTGGACGATATACTCCGCTCCGCACTGCCCCAATAATATCATCAATCGTATTGAAAAAATCAATATCTGGCTGATCAATGACTAAGGCATTATTTGCATTGAAAGTCAAAGAAGAGCGATAATCACGAATAGCCTGTTCGCTAAAGTCATTCGTTGAGGCATCATAGAGCATAAATTTCATTCGTGAAACTGAACGCATTTCATCGTGAATCTCAATCCGACCATCTTTGGTTAAATACGCACTCACCTTGCCTTCAGTCTGTCTAATCAACCCTTCAAAAGCATTCTTACCCGCTTGAGTAGGCTCATCTTGGACTTGGACACCTTTATAAGCGTCCATTGCTTGATTACTATAATTGAGTGCGATATTGATTACATCAAGCAATTGCCGATAAGACACATCATCTGCTTTTGTTATCGTAACTGCTGGAGGTTCATCGTGTGGATTATAAAGCGGTATAAAAAATTCCGCTTGAGAATCTGCGTCAGTCGGGTCAAAATCCGCATTAGGAAGCACTAAAAATGATCCTTTATGATTACTAAACTCAATACGAGCATTCAATGGAATCCCGTTGTGGTCATTAAGATTTAGGTTATAAACCTGCCCATCTATGCTGCCACCTGCCACTTCTGAAAGCTTTGTTTCGTCATTTGCATAGCCCATTCCATTAGCGAGAATCTGCGAAACATTAGAAATAAGCTTTGAGCCTTGATTCTCAAAACTCACGCGATCGTATTCTGTTTTATAATCACTTCTTATACCTTTTGTCTCTAATCCATTACCATCAAGTGTCGTCAAAGAAAGGCTAAAACCACTTTCTCCATTATAAGGTGGATTCATCATATCACGATCTTTGTGTGTAACATTCATATCTTTCAATACAAGCTCACCTCGTATGATTTCACCCTCAATACGACCTCCAAAATGTTGCTTGATCATCGCAAGCACATCTTGCACTTCTAAATCATCATCAACATCAATACTTAAAGCTTCAATAGGCTCTTCATTAATCGTGCCATCATCATTATTAGGACGCGTTCCTGCAATGACAAGCGTTTGGACATCTTCTGCCAATACATCTTTCATCTTTGTAAGCAAAGTCGCAGGAAAATTATCTTTTGTCAAAAGCGTAGAAGGGAAAACAAGATTCCGATGGTCATAGGGGTCTTGGATTGCCTTAAGATTGCTTTGTGAAAATTCTCCCATAAAAGTGCTTTTTTGAAAGCTTGTTACTCTTGCTCCAAGTGCAGGTAAATCATCAATATTCTCAACATCTGTATCACTAGAAATAAGATTGAAATCTAAATTAGCATTACCGGGCTGAAGATTCCGAATCTCAATCTGACCCCAAAAATTTAAACTCACATCGACAAGTTTGTTTTTACTTGTATTACCAAATTCTTTGCCGATTTTGTCGAGCAAATCTTGCACTTTTGTAGCATTTTTTTCATTTTTATAACCCACATCAAACTCAAATTTACTCTTAAAAGAAGTGCCATCAGGGCGCACACCGCGCAAATAAAAATATTCTTTGCCGTTATTAGAAGTATCACTATCATCATCACCTAATAAATCACGCAAAGTATCGGTTGCCTTAATATAGACTTCTTCGGGAATATCACCTCTCCTGATTCTATCCATAATGTCATTGTTAAGCTTTGTTTGATTAAACTTACGGATATTTGTCGTGATGCTTTTATGATGATCAGAATCTCGCCCAAAAAAGAGTTCTTGACCTGTAACATTATAAGGGATAAGGTTATTATTGCTCACAAGTGCTTCTAAAGTCTCATTATTGCCCTTATAAGTGCCATCTGGCTCAAAAGGACGAATCTTTACATTACTTCCCGCAAAAAGAAACTCTCCACCAATAGAAGTATTAGCGATATTAATCATATGTTCTTTGAGCTTTTCTAAATCCCGTGCAATTGCTTCGCGTGATGTTGGCGAATGAATATCATTAGCTGCTTGAAGTAATTTAGTATTAAACTGCTCTGCTGTTAGCGAAAGATCTGCCAAAGCTTTATCGGTATTTAATGTGGAAGTATAAGCGTCATTACTCACATCAATCCCTTGATCAAGATTGATTTTTTCATATTCAAGTTTAAGATTCTGATTAAATACACTGCTGTCTTGATAACCATATTGAATCTTCAAGCCTGATGCGATTTTAGTGTTCATATCCATCAGCTTACTCTGCATCGTTCCTTGATAGTAATGCATTTGGTTATATTTTGTGCCAAATGTAACTCTCATAAACCTTCCTTCATCTCAAAATATCAAAACAAACTTCACTATATTTATATCGACATTTTCAAGCAAAAATAATACCTTAATTTACAAATCTAACGCAAAATTTCCAATGTTTCATTTTTTTGCTCATAAATAATCTTACTTTTGTCCCACTCACGCTCACCTTCTCGCTTTTTCACACCTTGCTTTGTGTCTTCAACACCTTTTTCATTGGTTTTTGGCGTTTGTGGTTTCCCACTCATTTTTATTTTTTCTTCGGAAGGGCTGACTTGGGTTGGGGCTTTAGGTGTGTTTTTAGATGTTTCCTTAAGTGGTTCTTTTTTGTGGTAAATAGTCGTAGAAGAGCCACCAAAACTGCTCGTGCTCTTTTCATAATTTGATTGACTTCCACCACCCATCACATCAGATTCACTTTTCCCAATCAATTCCTGTGGTATAGGCAAACGCTTGATTTTACCTGATTCTGAAATTTCCATAATCCCTAGCAATACGCCTCTTTTATGATCAATCATTAAAGTTTGATTAGGTTTAAGATTAAGCTCAATGCGAGCAATCGTCTCAAAATCTGTAATCATATTATCTGCCCGTAAGGTCATTACTCCTATAAAAATCATCAATAGGCATTGCTTTTTCATTGTCGATGTCCCTCTATGATTTAGACTTTAATGTTAAAATTATACCTTAATTTTTATCAAAAAGGATAGTAATGCAAACGATTTGCACTCAAGCAGCCCCTCAAGCGATCGGACCATACTCCCAAGCACAAATCCATAATGGCATCATTTATACTTCAGGGCAAATAGCCCTCACTCCACAAGGTGATTTTATAAATGGTGATATTGTGGCACAAACGACTCAAGTATTAGAGAATCTTAAGGCGATTTTAGAATCTGCTGGCAGTTCGTTGCAAAATGTCATCAAAACAACTGTGTTTCTTCAAAATATGGAAGATTTTGAATCTCTTAATCGTATTTATGCGCAATATTTTGACCCTCATAAACCTGCTAGAAGCACAATTGCCGTCAAAACTCTCCCCAAAAATGCTCTTGTAGAGATCGAATGTATCGCCATAGTGCAAAAATAATTTTAAATTAAGGATTGATATTAATGAAACTTTTAGGGAAAATCATCACTGCGCCTCTTGATTTTATTACAAAATATTTCAAGAGTTTAGTCTTTATTTTGATTCTCGTTTTACTCTTCGCTCCTAGTGACGATGAAGACATAATAAATCCCCCTAATCTTGCTAAGCTTTATCTCACAACACCTATTTTTGAAAGTGAGAGTTTTGAAGCGCAAATCGCGAGAATCAAGAAAAATAAAAGTATCAAAGGTGTTTTATTGATTATTGATTCTCCCGGTGGAAGCGTTAGTGCAAGCTTACAAGTCGCTGATATGATAAAAAATCTTTCGGCAGAAATACCTGTCGTTGCCTATGTGCAAGGTTCAATGGCAAGCGGGAGTTATTATGCGGGAATGTATGCGAATGAAATATATGCAAATAGAGGTGCGCTTATTGGGTCGATTGGGGTGATTTTTAGCAGTTATAATATCCAATCGCTAATGGATAAAATCGGTATCAAAGAACAAGGATTAAAGGCTGGGAGATTTAAAGAAGTAGGCACAAGCACGAGAGAATGGACAGAAGAAGAATATCAATACCTTGAGCAACTGATTCAAGAGCAGTATAAAATGTTTTGGCAAGAAGTCTTAAGTGTGAGAAAAAAACAATTAGTCAGCAAAAACTATGAAGACTTTGCTGAAGGTAAAATCTTCACTGCTCATAATGCGCTCAATCTCGGGCTGATTGATGGTATATCTTCCAAATCAGAAGCTATCTCAAAACTTTTAGAATTAAGCAAAGTCGAGAATCCAATTTGGCTCAAAAAAGATCGTTTCGAAAATTATATGGACAAATTCTTTGATTCTGCAAGCTCAAAGATTCTCTCTCTTACTATGCCATCATTAAAAGCTATAATGCAATGAATATGTCTTATATTATTTTAATCAGCTCACCTGACCAAAAAGGCTTGATTTATCACATTTCATCGGTTATTTATGATCTCGGATTAAATATCGAACGCAACGATGAATATGTCGATAAAGAAAACAAACATTTTTTTATGCGCACCAAAGTAGTAGGCGATGTCGATAAAGAGATACTCACAAAGCGACTAAAACAAATCTTGCCCCCTAATAGCTCTTTAAAAATCCAGCCTATGGCAAAAAAGCCTATTGTGATTCTTTGCACAAAAGAAAATCACTGCGTAGGTGATTTGCTTTTGCGTCATGATAGTGGAGAGCTAAACGCCTATATTCAAGCCATTATCAGTGATTATGAGATTCTTAAACCTCTTGCTCAAAAATTTGATATTCCATTTTTTCATATTCCCACAGCTAACAAAGACAGAAATACTCACGAGAACGAGATTCTAGCAGTGCTAAAAGACTTTGAAAGCGCGTATCTCGTCCTTGCAAAATATATGCGGATTCTCACAAGCTCCTTTGTCAAACATTTTGAAAATAAAATCATTAATATTCATCATAGCTTTCTCCCTGCATTTATTGGAGCAAATCCCTATAAACAAGCCTATGAGCGCGGTGTAAAGCTCATAGGTGCAACGGCACATTTTGTCAATGAGAATCTCGATGAGGGACCCATTATCACTCAAGATGTGATTCATATCAATCACAGCTACTCATGGCAAGATATGCAAAAAGCTGGGAGAGATATTGAAAAAATCGTGCTTTCACGCGCATTGCACCTTGCATTGGAAGATAGAATCTTTGTCCATAACAACAAAACAATTATTTTCTAGATTCTAAATTTTCATCTAGCACGTATTTTTGCTTTGATAAGTCTTACATTATTATAAATTCCACAAAGGGAGAATATGGCACGACACGAATACGAGCAAAAACTCGCACGAATGCAAAGAATAATGACTTTGCTTTATGACCCTGCCAATAATAGCGTGATTTGTGCTAAAGCACTTGCAGAAGAGTTTAATGTCAGCACAAGGACACTGCGCCGAGATGTAGAGATGATGGGCGATGCGTATCAATACCACAGAGATAAGATTTATTTTTATGACAATAAGGTTTCTCAACAACCCCAAGCCTCTCCCATTGCCTTGATGCTTTTAAAAAACTTTGCACAAAGTATGAGTGGGGAGATAAAAACGCAAATGCTTTCAATCCTCAATTCTTTAGAATCTTCCCCCGCGCATCAAGCATCAGATATATTTTTCACCCGCTCACATTTAGAGGAGATTACGCTTAGTTTGGATTCTATCTTATTGCTTCAAAAGGCGATTAAAGAGCATATTATCATTGGTTTTAAGTTTAAAAAAGATTCTGGCTATACAGAGCGAGAAGTGCTACCCCTAAAGATACTCAATTTTAGCGGTGAATGGTATATGCTAGGATTAGAATCTAGCAGTATTAAAAAATTTTATCTTAATAATATAAGCAATGTGCATACAATAAGACAAGGAGAAAGTATAGATGAAGAGGCTTTAGGGCGACTAGATAATGCGCTTAATGCGTGGTTTGTGCCAAATCGCAAACCATTTATGGTGCGATTATGGGTAGATTCTAAAGTAGCAAAATACTTTAAACGCAAGAAAATCTCCCCCAATCAACATTTAATCGAGCATAGCGATAAAAGCTTAGATATTACGCTTTACATTACCGACTTTAGGGAAATCGCTCCGCTTGTGCTGATGTGGATTCCTAGTGTCGTTGTGCTTGAGCCACAGGAATTAAAAGAGTTTATCCTTAAAAATGTAAGAGATTATCTCAAGCTTTTAGAATCTTAACTTAAGCTTGTATGAACTCTTCTACAAGCTTTCTGATTTTGGGAGCAGCATTGACAGCAGATTCTATAAAACACACATCAAAATATTCATCAAACCAGCTAGATTCTAGATTATTTAGCACAGATTTACCCGCATATCGGGTGAATTGAGCGACATTTAACACCTCCCCGCTTGTGCCAATACACACAAAAAGCCCATTTGCAACTTTAAGCTTTTCTAATTCATTATCGAGCGTGGCATAATAAGGTGCGTATTCACCAAACATCACAATATTATGACGCAAAGATTTTTTCCCGCACTTTTGACAAGTAAGTTTTGGCATAGCCTTATAGCCAATATTTGATACTTCCTTGCAAGATTCACAATACACTTCAGGCAAAAATCCATGCAAATGAATGACATCTTTGCACCCAGCGCGTTCTAGCAAATCATCTACATTTTGCGTGATGACTATCACTTCCTTTGGATAGTGCTCTTTTAAGTCTGCTATCATTCGGTGTGCGGCATTTGGAGAGACTTCGCCTAACTGAATGCGCCTTTTATCAAAGAAATCTAGCACCTTTTTTCTATCCTTTGCAAAGCCTTTAACACTGCATACTTGCATCACATCAAATTCTTCCCACAAGCCATCACTATCGCGAAATGTGCGTAATCCACTCTCTGCGCTAAGCCCTGCTCCGCTAAAAATCATCACGCGTTTTGTGTCATTCATCGCTGTCCCTTTTTATATATCTTTTTATAATAAATTATAAACTCATCTATATTATTTTTATAAAAATCTTGTAAATCATTATAAAAATAAAAGATTTGTAAACCAGGATTAATAAAAACTCTCCCTATCTCATTTTTAATAAAGAAGAACTCTGCTCTAGTCATAAAGATTCTTTTAGATTCTAATGTCTCTAATATACGATTTGTCCAATAATCTTTATAATCTATCCATTGTTTAGATTTTATATCATAGTGATGCTCCCAATCTCCCAGCCACGAAGTCTCTATAAATTCCTTTATAAGTGCTGCATTTTCTTCTTCGCTACCCTCTAAGGATTGAGATCCTAGCAAATCTTCTTGACTTGCTTCCCAACCCTCATCAATCACAGCCCTAAAAGCAAAATCATCGGGCAATATCTCTAAAACCTTACTTAATTGATGTTTATCCATCGTGTCTCCATACTTTTATGTCAGACTATCTAGCCTGACATATACTAAAGATATTACTTTGCTTTATAATTTTTAAGTTTATCATTAAACTCTTTAATCTTGCTATCATTTAAAAAAGCTTCCAAGGCAGATTCTGCTCCTTGCATAGAATTACTATCGCGACTAGGTCTATACCACCACTGATGTTTAAAACTAATACCTAGATATTCTTCAATTTTCTCTCGAATTTTCTTATTTTCTTCAGGGGATTTACTGGAATTTGGATAATTCCCAGTAAGTCGCACACCATATCCATTATTCTCATTCTTTTTGGTGTATTCGATACAAAAAACAAAATAATACTCCCCGCAATCTTTAGGCTTAATCACATAGGGATACAGCCAAACAACTCCACGGCTATCAACGTCCTCTACACCCTCAATGATTTCAAAGCCCTTTGCCTCTATCTCATCACTATATTTTTTCATAATTGCTTTGGAATATTCTTTGCAAATCTCCTCTTTCATGCCAAAAATATCCCACACTATTTCCAACTGATATTTCATATTGTTTGTATCTTTTGTCAAAAATTTTGCTAAACTCATCGTAGTATTCTCCTTTGTATTTGTGATAATTTGCACGACATCTTTATAAAATGCAAGTGCAGTATTAAGGTTTGTAATGCAACCCACTTTTTGCTTGGCTAAGTCTATCCATTTAAGTATCTCTTTATTATATGAGACTGCGTGAAATCGCACTTTGTCTCCATCTCTTTCAAGGTAGTCTCCTTGTATTTTCCATTCACCAAGACTATCTTGTGAGGGCATTCTTTTATTGTTTTTATTTGGCTGCGGGGCGAGATACAGCACTGCAATATCCTCATACGACACATTCTCACCATTGTCATCTTGAGCGATTGTCTCAATATATCGCTGGATTTGTTTCTCTTGATCCCCAGCCCAAATCTTATTTTCCACGATAATATGCCTTTGCCCATTAGTGATGTATATATCAATATGATTATACTCGCTATACACATCTGCATGGCTCGTATTGCCAAACCACTCTTTTAATCCCTCATCTTTTGATGCCTTAGATTCTGAACACTTATCAATGGCTTCTAAAAAGCTCTCTAAAAATACATCGCCTTGATAGTGATTATTATGCGGATTTAAAAACCCACAAAGCAGCGCACTATGGAGCTTGACTTCATTCCTTGCACTCCGCATCTCAAGGTAAGGATTAAAGTCATTATTCCCGCGTCTTTTGTGAATCTCTGCTTTTTGCTTAAAATCCTTTGCTTTTTTGAAGAAAACATTATATTTCTCTTCTTTCACTTCTTCCATAGCTCCTCCTTAAATAAAATTAACACAACATCGTATCAAAAAAAAAAAAAACGCAACACCCTAAAACCCTACGCGTTTATCGCCCTTAAGGGAATCTTTAAGCTTAGATTCTGCCTTAAGTTTTTCATAGAGGTTTTGTGAAAATTGCATAGATTCAAATCGCGCACTTCTTGCGATAAGAGCAAAATCCCCAAAGCAAATATTATCTAGCGATGCTAATGCCCCTTTGCCCTGCGTGGATTCTAAAAACTCCGCATAATCGCCAATACCCAAATGCTCCGCATAGAGCTTAAATGCTTTACAAAGCCTAGCAAAATCAAGAGGCTTAAACGCTATTTTCATATCAAATCTCCGAATGCTTGCACTATCTAAATTATCCATAAAGTTTGTCGTAGCGATAAAATACCATTAAAACTCTCCATTTGTGTGAGCATTTCATTTACTTGCGTTACTTCCCAACTCATATAAGCCCCGCTTCGATCTTGCAAAAAACTATCCACTTCATCAAACACCAATATCGCTTCTTGCTTACTTGCCTCCATAAAGGCTTTTGCGATGTTTTTCTCCGTGCCACCTACATACATAGAGAGCAAATCACTCCCTCTTTTAAGGATAATTGGTTTATCTAGCTCTTTTGCTAGGGCTTTGGCAAATTCACTTTTTCCACTCCCAGCCATACCATAGGCTAAGATTCTCACACTTTGCTTATGTCCGCTCTCACTCTTTGATATATTTTTTATCTGCTCACACAAGACTTTCATATCCATACTTGCATTGATCAAACTCATATCATAAGGCAAGGGTTGCTCTTTTGTGAGAGTGATAGCCTTTGCCCCGCTAAGCTTTAGATGCTCATTAAGCACTTGGACAAAGCTCTCTGTAATGGTTGCTTTCCGCTCTTTTGCCCTGTGTGTAGAATGCTGTGCCAAAGTCTTTGCTACCTTACAAGCATTGAGTAACACACCTTGAGAAAGGCTTGATTCAGAGATTTGTGTAATGATGTGTGAATCAAGGCTTATTCTTTTTGCCTTAAGGCTTTTTTCTACAATGGCTTTCTTTTTATCTTTTGGCGGGGCTGTTATTTCTAGCACAATATCAAATCGCCGCAAAAATGCCGGGTCAATATCAGCACTATTGCTAAGAAAAATACTAGGGATTTTCACAGATTCTAAAAGCTTATTGATGTAATTTTTCTTTAATGAAGCACGAACCAAAAAATCATTATACCTTGAAAAAATATCCTCACATTCATCAAGTAAAACCATATGCTTTTGGGCATCTAAAAGCTTTTGTGCGATAAAAAACCGCTCTTCTTTATCCCTTTTAGATTCTCCATTTTCATCAATATCTGTAATCTCCCATAGCTCTTTATTTAACTCTTTTGCTAAAAGGGCAGTGATTTCATTTTTGCCAACACCCGGTTTGCCATAGAGGAAAATACTAGGATTTGTGCTATTTTTACAATAATTTAAAAGCATATCCAAATCCTTTTTCATATAGGCAAAATCCCCATACTCAAGCTTGCTTTTAGGACAGATTCTCGCAATCCTTGAGACTATCTCCTTTTTACTCAAAGGTTCAGATAATATATCGTCAGCAAAGCTTGTAGGCTCAAATTGAAACCGACTATTTGATTCCAAAAACCCAAAAGAGCGGAGTTTGCCTTGAGGTGAAAGAATGCGTCTCATCTCGCTTCTTTTAGTGCAAAAAAATGACGATAAAAATGACAACACTTCATTATATGTGCATTTTTTATCAAGTAAGGAATTATCTTCAACAACACTAAAAAACATTAAAGCCTGCGTCTCAAGCTCACTAAGTCCAAAATACTCCCGCAAAAGCTTAAAGTTTTTGTTTAAAAAACTTGGAATCTTTAGCTTGCTAAAATGTTGTTTAAGCAAAGGCAACACAAGGGATAAATACTCACGCACATCATCATTATCATCTAGTTTTTTACTGAAATGCTTCCTAAATAATTTCACAATGACGCATATATCCGCCTTATAAGGGAGTAGCTCATATAAAGCTAATCCAAAAACTTTTTTATTATGCTCTACATCATTGATGATAGGCTTAAATGGCAAAAAATCTTGCAAAGTCTCTTCTATTTCTGTTTCTATGAATCGTCCTCTTTTTTTTAATCTTTTGACATTTTTTCTTGTATTTTTGTCATAACCCATTCTCTCTCCTTTGCAATACGATAATGAAGTTATACCAAAGCCTTTTGACAACATTATGACAAAATACTATGATTGAGAAATTTTCTATTCTGTAAGCAAATCCCTAAAATAGAATATTTAGGGATCAAAGAAAGGCATTATTTTGCAGATTCTATAATCCTAACCTCTTCTTCACTTAAATGATACAACTCATACACCAAAGAATCAATGCGAGATTGCAATTCTTGGCTCATTTCTTTGGCTAAAATCTCATCGACTAAAGCGATAATAGAATCTGCGATGCTTTGATTAGATTCTGTGATTTTGGGGATTGGAAGCGACTTTTGATGTTCGGGATAGAAATGCAATCCATCATGCAAAAGCTCTTTGACATAAAATGCAATGAGTTTGGAGTTTAGCACACCTTGCAAAAACTTCAAATCATACCGCTTAGATAAGGCGATTTTGCTATCACTTATCAACTTTTTAGGGCTGGTGTGCGTGGCATTGACTAAATCTTTCCAAAGGACAATGCAGCACATAGAATCATTACAGAATCTTCCCTTATCATCATAGACAAAATTAATGAAATCAGTATTGCTTAAAGTCCGCCCACACATGAGTTTTGCAGGGGTGAAAAGCTCTTCAAACATTGCGTTGTAGATTCTATCTTTTTGGTAGTCAAGATAATGATGCGTGTGAATCTTATAGGGTTTGATAAAGTCGGATTTCGCCTCTATGTAGGGCTTGGCATTCCCTATGGGGGATTGATGTATCAAATCTTTTTTCTTTAAATAGGGGTGCTTTGCATTGCCACAAGGGCGCACGCCATAGCTTACAAACGCGATTTGCTCTAGTTTGTAGGATTGCACCTTGATAGATTCTAAAAGGCGATATTTTTCTTGCGTGAGTGTGAGGCGAAAATTACATAACGCTAAGGATTTAAAACTCTCTTGATTAATAGGCTTAAAGTCTATTGCTTCAAAGCCCATATAATCCCACTTATGCTCTATATTTTTGCTTTTAATCAAATTATTTGACACATAATCTTTAGAGGCAAGAGCTATGCAAGTATCGACATTTGCGCTTTTGAAGACATTGATATTAAAGTTAATCAGTTTGCAAAGTTTGTTTTGCAAAAATAACTCTCTTAGCTTCAAGCCATACTCTTGAGAGAGGAATTTATTAGAAGTGATATAGCCCACCACGCCCTTATTTTTTAGAATCTTAAAGGCAAGCTCATAGAAAAACACATAAATATCTGTCTTTTTATGGGCTGTTTGGAACAAATGGCGATTATCCTTAATGACTTTAGGCATATTTTCTGATGAAATGTAGGGAGGATTACCAATGATAATATCAAAGCCTGTATTTTCAAGCGATGGGTTCTTGTCAGTATTTGAGGTAGAATCTCTCATTATTTTTTGCTCCTAATTGCAACCTTTAAAGTTTGGAGTATAAAAAATAATGATTGAAAGCATCATAAAATTTTAACCAAAGTGTAGATTCTATGTGTTTTTAGAAACTACTTGAAACATTGTTTGGAACAAAATTTTCAAACCAGCTTTAAGCACATTTTAGATACAATCCCACCTAAAATTCAATCAACATAAGGACACACTATGCCCAAACGCACTGACATTCATACAATTCTCCTCATCGGCTCTGGTCCTATTGTCATCGGGCAAGCTTGCGAGTTTGACTATTCAGGCACACAGGCAGTCAAAACACTCAAATCTTTAGGCTATAAAGTTGTCCTTATTAATTCCAATCCTGCTACAATTATGACAGACCCGGATTTTGCTGACCGCACCTATATTGAGCCAATCACTGAAGAAGTCATTGCTAACATCATTAAAAAAGAAAAAATCGATGCTATTTTGCCCACAATGGGCGGACAAACCGCGCTCAATGTCGCAATGGCAATGCACGAAAAAGGTATGCTTGAGGGTGTAAAATTTCTCGGCGCAAATCCGGAGGCAATCAAAAAAGGCGAAGACAGGCAGGCTTTTAAAGAAGCGATGCTCAAAATCGGTATGGATTTACCCAAATCGCGTTACGCCTACACCGAAGATGAAGCCCTCAAAGCAGCAAAAGAAATCGGATTCCCTCTTATTATTCGTGCGAGCTACACACTAGCAGGAGGTGGTAGCGGTGTAGCTTATAATATTGATGAGTTTAAGGCTGTGGCAAAAAATGGCTTGGAAGTCAGTCCGATTAATGAGATTCTGATTGAAGAATCATTGCTCGGCTGGAAAGAATACGAAATGGAGGTAATCCGCGACAAACACGATAATTGCATTATCGTTTGTAGCATTGAGAATCTCGACCCAATGGGTGTGCATACAGGAGATTCTATCACGATTGCCCCTGCACTCACCCTTACAGATAAAGAATACCAAAGAATGCGCGATGCAAGCTTTAAAATCTTACGCGAAATTGGCGTAGATACGGGCGGAAGCAATGTGCAATTTGCGATTAACCCCCAAAATGGCAGAATGACCGTGATTGAGATGAACCCGCGCGTTTCGCGAAGTTCGGCACTTGCGAGCAAAGCCACGGGTTACCCGATTGCCAAAGTCGCGACAATGCTTGCTGTGGGCTTTAGCCTTGATGAGATTAAAAATGACATCACCGGCACACCGGCAAGCTTTGAACCTAGCATTGATTATATCGTTACCAAGATTCCACGCTTTACTTTTGAGAAATTCCCTAAGGCAGATTCTACACTCACCACAGGCATGAAGTCTATCGGTGAAGTAATGGCGATTGGCGGGATATTTAAAGAATCTTTGCAAAAAGCAATGTGTAGTCTTGAAATAGGAATCTTTGGATTCAATAAAATTTCACAAGATTTGGATTTAATCAAAAAAGAAATCCGCCGTCCAAATGCTAACCGCCTACTCTATGTCGCAGAGGGCTTTAGACAAGGAATGAGTATTAATGAAGTGCATGAGTTAAGCAAGATTGATCGGTGGTTTTTAAATGAAATCTATGAAATCATCGCAGCAGAAAAAGACATTACAACTGAAATTTTGAGTAACCCCGACCTTATGCGCAGAATCAAAAGCTATGGTTTTAGCGATAAGATGATTGCTTATCTACTCAAAAGTAATGAGAATCTCGAGATGAGCGAGAGTGAAATCTATCAAGCGCGTATGAATCATGCTATCAAACTTGAATATCGCGAAGTCGATACTTGTGCAGCAGAATTCCCTAGTCTCACGAGCTATCTTTACTCAACCATTGGCAATTATCAATCCTTGGCAACGCCTTTACAAAATCAAGATTCTCAAAACAAGGTTTTAATCATCGGTGGAGGACCTAATCGTATCGGGCAAGGGATTGAGTTTGATTATTGCTGTGTGCATGCGAGTTTTGCACTTAAGGATTTAGGTGTGCAAAGTATTATGTATAACTGCAATCCCGAAACCGTTAGCACTGATTATGACACAAGTGATGTGCTGTATTTTGAACCCATTGACTTTGAACATGTGCGCTCCGTAATTGAGCGTGAAAAGCCAAATGGTATTATCGTGCATTTTGGGGGGCAAACACCACTTAAACTCGCACATTCTTTAAACAAAATCAATGGTAAGATTATTGGCACTTCCGTGAAAGCCATTGATATTGCTGAAGATAGAGAAAAATTCGCTCAATTTGTCAATGAATTAGGTTTGAATCAGCCTCAAAATGGTATTGCTTTTGAAAAAGAGCAGGCCTTTGCGATTGCCAACAGAATCGGTTTTCCGGTGCTTGTGCGTCCAAGCTATGTCTTAGGCGGACGTGCGATGAGAATCGTATATGGTGATAATGATCTTAAAGCCTATATGGACGAAGTCATCGCTGTAAGTGATAGTGCGCCTGTGCTCATTGATAAGTTTTTAGAGCAGGCGACAGAATTTGATGTAGATTGCGTGAGTGATGGCAAAGATGTCTATATCGGCGGGATTATGGAGCATATCGAAGAAGCTGGGATTCATAGTGGGGATAGTGCAAGCTCACTTCCTGCAGTGAATGTCTCTCAAGAGATGCTCAATGAGATTATTGACACAACGGCAAAAATTGCTCTAAAACTTGGTGTCATAGGGCTTATGAATGTGCAATATGCAATTTCTGAAAACAAGCTTTATTTGATTGAAGTCAATCCGCGCGCTTCACGCACCGTGCCTTTTGTAAGCAAAGCCACAGGGATTCCTCTAGCAAAAGTGGCTACAAGGGTTATGTGGCATCATTCTATTGAGCAAAAAACAAACCAAGAATCTAATCATTCCACACTCTCAACAGACAAATCTCAAGGTGTCTTAGAAGAAGCGTTAGCTTTTTATGATAAATACAATATGATTCGCAAACACAAAAGCTTCTTGATTGATCAAACATCACACATCATTTATGAGCCTAAAAATACACATTATTGCAGCATTAAAGAATCTGTTTTTCCTTTCAATAAATTACCCGGAGCAGACTTATCATTAGGACCAGAAATGAAAAGCACCGGTGAAGTTATGGGTATTGGCAAAAGCTTTGGGATTGCTTTTGGCAAAAGTCAATTAGCTTGTAAAAATGCCTTGCCGAAAGTTGGGCAAATTTTTCTCTCTCTAGCAGATCAAGACAAAAAATTGGGCATTGAATTGGGTAAAAAACTAACCGAGCTTGGCTTTGTTGTATGTGCGACTGAAGGGACATATCATATCTTAAATGAACATCAAATCCCTGCAAAACATATTTTGAAAGTCAGTGAAGGACGACCTAATATCATTGACTTAATGACAAATGCTCAAATTGATCTTGCTATCAACACAAGTGATCATTCTTCCAACAAAGAAGACACGCTTTTGATACGGACACAGATTATCAAAAATGCTATTCCATACTTTACGACTTTATCCGCAGCACAAGTCGCTTTAGAGGCTATCAAACAAATGCGTGAAAACAACATTGATGAGGCTTATGCCTTGCAAGATTACCTCCGCAAACAATGAGCAATATGAGCAATCGCCTCAATGGCTTTGTCGATTTCTTCAGCAGTATTAAATGCTCCTATACTGATTCTCACACTCCCTCCTAATGCAAAACTTCCGATACTTTTATGGGTTAAAGGTGAGCAATGTAACCCTACGCGTGTGAGTATGCCAAATTCCTGATCAAGTCGCAGTCCCACTTCTGAAGGTGAGAATCCTTCAATATTAAAAGCGAGTGTGGCTAAATGAGATGCGCAAACATCATATATCTTTATATTTTCAAGAGAGAAAATTCCCTGATAAAGCTGATTCCAAAGTGCCATTTGAGAGGTGTGAATCTTCTCTAAACCTTGTTGATTAAGCCATTCAATCCCAGCATAAAGCCCGGCAATAGCACACATATTTGGTGTGCCACATTCATATTTATCAGGCAATTCAATGGGGTGTTCGATATTTTCACTTCTTGAGCCACTACCCCCTTGCATAAAATGATCAAGCATCTCTTCATCAAACGCAGGATTCAAACTGATAAATCCTAAACTACTAGGAGCATATAATCCCTTATGACAAGAAGCACAAATAATATCCGCTTGAGCTGCTAAAACTTCTAAACTCCCTATGGCTTGTGAGGCATCAAGCACCATCAACACGCCATATTGATGCGTCAGCTCACGCAAGGTTTTTATGGGAAGCACCGCACCTGTAACATTATTAGCATAAGTGCAGACTAATACCCTTGCATCTTTTAATTCTTGTTCGAGAGAATCCAAATCAATCTCACAAAAAGGAGAAGATTCTATAATATGGATACGAATATTCCTGCGTTGGCTTAATGTATGCAAAGGGCGAATCACGCTATTATGCTCTAAAGCTGTGGTAATCACTTTGTCATTAGGTTTTAAAAGTCCATAAAGCACCGCATTAATAGCACTTGTAGCATTAGAAGTAAAAATAATGCGTCTCTCGTCTTCTTGTTTGATGAAATTTGCCAAAGCCAAGCGCGTTTCATAAAGCAAACGCCCTGACTGGATTGACAAACTATGCGCACTCCGACCCGGTGTCGCACCGATATGTGTTAAAAAATTGCTTACCGCATCAACCACACATTGTGGTTTAGGAAAACTAGTCGCAGCATTATCTAAATAAATCACTGACCGACCAAAAGCATAATAGCGACATCACTGCCGATTTGCATTCCCTGTGTGGCATAAATTTCTTTAATCACTCCGTCCATTGGTGCAAGCACTTCATTCTCCATTTTCATTGCTTCGACAATCGCAAGAGTATTGCCTCGTTTGACTTTATCACCTACTTTGACTTTGATTTTTGTCAATGTGCCCGGCATAGGTGATGTAGCGTGTCCGGGAGCTGTTGCTTGAGGCAAAGAACCTGTTTTATGCTCTTTGATAGGCTTATTTTCTGATGTCTGATCTGTCGCCTCGACAAAAACCTCCTTTAACTCCCCATCAATGCGTATAAAGAAAGGACGCACATCGTCTGTTTTCTCTCCACTTCCCTCAACTTTGATTTGATAATGTTCCCCATTGACAACGATTTCAAACTCTTTGGGCAATTTTGCATCATTTTTATCCTCAAAGACTTCCAAAGATTCGGGTTTAAGCGCATTTGCATTGCGTTCTTCTAAAAAAGTTTGCGCAATTGCACCAAACATTGCATACGAAACGACATCTTGCTCACTTCGTGCAAATGCTTTACTCTCTTCTCTTGCACGAGGCATTTCAGGCTCAAGCAAATCCGCAGGACGAACATCAATCACCTTTTCTCCTTGTGCTAAGACCTTCTTTTTGAGTTCTGCACTTGTTGGTGCAGGTGTCTTACCATAAAGCCCTCTCATCACATTGCGTGTTTCTGTCGTGATAGTTTTGTATCGCTCACCCATAAGCACATTAAGCACTGCTTGAGTGCCCACAATCTGACTTGAAGGCGTAACCAAAGGCACATATCCAAAATCTGCCCGCACATGAGGAATCTCTTTCATCACATCGTCCATTCGATCAAGTGCATTTTGCTCTCTTAGTTGATTTGCCATATTAGAAATCATACCACCGGGAATCTGACTGACAAGCACGCGTGTATCGATTTGATTATATGAAGATTCAAATTTCTTATATTTGCGTCTATTTTTACGCAAAATCTCGGCTGCTGCTTCCATTTTTGCCAAATCCAAACCTGTATCCCATTGTGTATCTTTCAAGGTAGCGACCATTGATTGTGCGCAAGGGTGGCTCGTGCCTTCACTTAAAGCCGAATTTGCCAAATCAAGCACATCAACACCTGCCTCAACTGCCTTAAGATGAGAACCAAAGGCAAAACCAGCAGTAGAATGTGTGTGCAAACACAAATACACACCTAACTCTTCTTTAAGTGCTTTGACCAATTCATAAGCTGCAAAAGGCGTAATCAATCCTGCCATATCTTTAATCGCAATAGAATCACAACCCATACTCACAAGCTCTTTTGCATAACTCACAAAAACTTTTGTTGTATGCACGGGCGAAGTTGTATAACAAATCGCTCCTTGCGCGTGTTTGCCATACTTCTTTACAGATTCTATAGATTTTTTGAGATTGCGTGCATCATTAAACGCATCAAAGATTCTGAAAATATCCATACCTGCTTCACTTGAAAGCCTAATAAAAGTCTCCACTACATCATCAGCATAATGACGATAACCGATGAGATTCTGTCCGCGTAAAAGCATTTGCAAAGGTGTTTTCACAAAAATCTTCTTCAATTCCGATAAGCGTTCAAAAGGATCTTCTTTGAGATAACGCAAACAAGTGTCATAAGTCGCGCCTCCCCAAACCTCTACACTATGAAACCCAATTTCTTCGAATATTTTTGCAGCCTCAAGCATATCACTTGTGCGCATTCTTGTCGCTAAAAGTGATTGATGTCCATCACGCAAACTATTTTCTGTAATTTTGATCATTATCGCACCTTTTCTCAATAGAATTTATTGATTGTATCTCATTTCTTTTTATAAAAACGAATCATCACTTTATTCTTGCACATCATAAGTTAAGATTGTAGCATTTTGAGTGATTTTTTCACCACGATAGCTTAAATGCGGTATATCTAAAGCCAAAAGCTCCCCGAGATTACTGATGTGATGAATGGCAAGTGTGCGTAAATAGACGCCACGATACCATTTTGCATAATGGCTTACTTTTTTACCATTTTTCAAAAAAACAATCTGATAATAATCTGAAGCGGATTTCTCACATATCGGATAAGCTTTTATATAAGCTTCAGCACGCAAATCTAGCACCATGCCTTGCGAAAATTCCTTATCAAGCAACACCTTAGTGTCTTGATAAATCTTTTTTAATCCAAAATCCCCAAAACCTTTTCCTTGATGCACATTATAATAAGGAACACACTCTTTAGCTCTAAGCACACCAAAAAGATTGCTAAAAATATACACATGTTTATACAAATAGTCTTTTGTTTTAGAATCTAGTTCTTCAAAACCCAAAGCCTTATAAGCCACGCCATTATAAAGTCGGATAGATTCTATCCTTGGTGCGTTGTAAAGATTCTGAAGCAATGAGAGTTCTTCTAAGTCAATTTTCTTACTTCCCAAAACAGCACAGATTTTCTCTTCACTTGCATTCTGAAGCATTGTCATATACGCCTTTAATGCCTTATCAGAGACAAAAGACAAATCAAAAAGTGAAGAGTTGTCTTTTTCTTGATACAAGGGGTAAATCTTCCCTTCACTCGGGCTAAAGAGAATCTTTAAATCCATAAGATTCTATAATCCAAACAAATACGCATAAGGTGAATTGGGATTAACAAAGGGTTTCAATTCTTCAAACCCCACCATAACATCAATTTCTCCTGCGACATAAGGGGCAATTTCATACAAACGCCACAAAAAATGTATCCCTTGTGAAGTGATAAAAAAGTTATGCGGCAATGCCTTAAGCGGTAGAACTTCATCAAAGAGTAACTCTTTGTAAAATGGCGTTTCAAGCTTTTGTGTGAGAATCTGTAATAATGCGTCTTTATTTGTCCCATCTAAACGCAATAAATCCCCAATATCATTAGACAATCGCTCTCCCGTCTCCAAAGAATAACTTTCCATTTCTGTGCTATACACCCCATGCGCACCGCCTCCATAGATATAATTAAAAACCTGCAAAGACAAAATACGAGAATCTATAAATTCTACGCCATAACTGTTCACATATTCGGTATCAACAATATATTTTTCTGCTTGAAATTTTTTAAAGTCTTTTTGTGTCAAAAGGGCAAGTTTATTTGCTAATTCTGATGTGTCTTTCGCACCCTCCGCAAATTGCTCATTGAGCTTTTCCAAAACCTTAGAATCAAGCATAGGATTCTTAGAAGCTAAAATAATAGGTCTTGTATAAGAAGAGTTAAAAGAGATAGGTAAATCCTCTTGAGTGGGATTTTCGAGTGATTGCGTTTCTTTCACATTGACAAAGCTCACTTCACGCAAAGGCATCGTATCATCTTGTGTGAAAATGAAAGTTTTCCCTTTCATACGACTTTTTTGCTCCCAATCCTTATTATTAAACTCCGAACCTAGCTCACTTTTCCACTCACCGCTAATCTTTAAGCGTCCTTTTTCATCTTTGGTGATAAAAAGTTTTTGCGAATCTATAGGTATAGATAAAAATTCATAATGATCCAGCTCCTCATTCCACACATTAGGCAAAACAATATAAACATACAAAGGCAAAGGCTGTGAATCTTCCCCATCATCACTATCAATCACAATCTCTTCAGTATCAGATTCTATCCCTGCAATGGGCTTATGCTCTTCGATTAACAAATAGCCAATCTGCTCCTTACCGCCTACTTTGCCCTTGAGCAAATAAAATATGGAAGTCTCTTTTTCTATACCCAATAATTCACGCACATAATGAGAATCTCTCGCTTGAGGAGCTTGTTTTTCTAATTTTTCTATTTCTATTGCCGTAGATTCTGAATCTTTAGAATCTCCACACGCCACAAAAGCTAAACCCAAACAAATTCCTAATCCTATATTTCTTATCGTTAAAAATAATGACATTCATACTCCTTAAATAATTATATTTTCTTTACCAATTTCGTGAAATAGCATGGCAGCTCACGCAACCTGCGAGAATCCTCCCATAAGCATCAGCACTCTTAATAAAATCTTTTTGCTTTAAAAAATACTCCATCACCTCAATATTATCTTGATTCCGGCTTACAATACCACTAACGACATTAATATCTCGTCTTTGCGATACACTCAAGTAAGTATGCGGATCAATTTTTTTGAGTTCCATATTAAGCGTTTTAAACTCCTTAAGCCCATCATTAATCCATTGAATATTATTATATAAATACCCCCTTTCCATAAGATTCATCGCATATTCCATATTTTGCATTAAATGCGTAATCAAAGAATTTTTCCCATAAAGTGTCGCTGTGGTCAAACATAATACCAAGATAATTTTTTTTATCATTGTTCCCTCCTTTATGTTGTAATGTAAAATTTATCATTCAAAAAGGCTTGTGCCAATGCGCACGAGATTTGCTCCATAAGCGATTGCGATTTCAAAATCCCCGCTCATTCCCATAGAAAGCGTTTTTGCACCCATTGCACGCACGCTTTCAAAGACATCACGCGTATCCTTGAAACTTTGCTCGACAAGTTTTCTGTCCTCTGTATTTGCCCCAATCGTCATAATGCCCTCTAAAGCGATATTAGGGCAAGATTTAAGAATCTGCTCATACACTTCTTTTGCAGATTCTACACTCACACCATTTTTGCTCTCTTCTCTTGAAGCATTCACTTGCAGCAAAGCCCTTAAAGTCTGCTCCCCTAGCCGCTTTTGGATCGCTTCGGCAAGTTTGAGAGAATCTATGCTATGCACCAATGCGGGGGCGCAAGATAGCATTGCATTAATTTTGTTTTCTTGAAGTTTGCCGATAAAATGCCACTCAATAGGCACTTGCGCACATTGCACACTTTTATCACGCAAATCCTGCACTTTATTTTCACCAAACGCCCTCTGTCCGCACTCATAGAGATCTAAAATATCTTGAACTTTTTGATACTTACTCACTGCCACGAGAGAGATGATTTGATGAGCATCGTAAGCCAACCTTGCCCGCTCGATTCGTCGAAGTATTCTCTCCAGATTCTGTGCAAATCTCATTTTTTCTCCTTATATCTATTGAGCAATACGCGCAATATCGTTATATAATCCTAGTAACATCAAAAACAATAAAATGCCCCAACCTACAAATGTCAAATAATACGCAATTTGCTCATTTGGTGGCTTTTTAGCAATCATTTCATAGCAATTAAACAAAATATGTCCGCCGTCCAAAGCAGGTATGGGTAAAAGATTGAGAATCCCTAGATTCACAGAAATCAACGCTACGAAAATAAAAAACCTTACCCAACCTTCTTGTGAAGCCTTACCAATGATAGAAACGATGCTGACTACTCCGCCCACTTCACTGCTTGGCACTGCTCCGCTGATAAGCTTGATAATCCCTTGTGCGATTAATGTGCTTGCCTTAAGTGTCTCATTAAGACCAAATGACAAACTTTCCAATCCTTGATAATGCACAATTCCTACGGCTCTTTGACTTGTGATACCAATCAGATTCCGATAAATAGGCTCACCAAAAACATTTTGCGCTTGAGAAATAATAGGCGTCAAGCTAACCTCAAGATTTTGCATTCCAAGATTCTGTGTGTCTCTCTCAATCTCTATCTTCAATGTATCTTTGGCATTGACAATTGCTGAATCAAGCTCTTCCCAAGTCCGAATCTTTGCTCCATTGATTGAGACAATGCGATCATTGGGCTTAATACCCGCTTCAAATGCAGGCATTCCGGGCTTGACCTCTCCCACTATCGGCAATAAGCTTGGCTTCCCTCCAATCCCTACTGCCACATAAAGCATAAAAGCTAAAATCAAATTAAATGCAGGACCTGCCAACAGAATTGCGATGCGCTGCATTGGCGTCTTAGAACGATAAGAATCGGATTCTAAAGAAGGCTTCAAAGATTCTAAGGGTTGCGTGTCGTCTTGCCCTTTGAGCTTGACATACCCACCTAAGGGGATCAATGAAAGGGCGTATTGCGTTTGTCCAATGCGTTTAGTGATGAGTTTTTTACCAAAACCGATGCTAAAGACTTCCACACGCACTCCACACATTCTTGCGACCACATAATGCCCTAATTCATGAAAGAAAACGAGAAAAGACAAAACGAGAAGTGCGATAAGAATCATTGATTCAAGCTCTTATAATATTTAAAAGTATAATCCGCCCCTGAATACAATGTCAGTATCACTGCAAGCCAAAGCAAAATCGTCCCACCGGGAAAAAAATCCGCAAGCAAAAAAGCAATGGCTGCAATCTGCATACCTGTTTTATATTTACCTGTCTTGCTTGCTGCTACACTTGTGCCGCTTCCTGCAACCATTACGCGTAAGCCTGTAATAAAAAATTCTCGACTTAGAATCAAAAACACCGCCCAAGGCGAAGCTCTCTCTAAAACAATCAATGCAATAAAAGCTGAAAGAATCAACATTTTGTCAGCTAAAGGATCAAAAACTTCACCAAAGCGCGAACCCAAATGATATACTCTTGCAATATACCCGTCAAAAAAATCCGTCAAAGACGCTATACAAAAAATCAAACAAGTGAGATAATTTACCCAACTATGATCAACATACGCAGGGAGAATCACCTCATAATGCAATGCCACAAAGAGTAATAAGACTGCCAAAAAAATACGCGAAATACTAAGAATGTTTGGTAAATGTTTCAAAACCTTGCCTTATGGATTCTTTAATTATTATCATTAAAATATTTGTTTTTGAAAATATTTTAGAAATTCTATAACGAAATCTTTAATTATAGGCTAAGTTTTGCGACTTTTTTGCTACAATCACAAAATATTTCGAGACTCATCATTCACTTTTACACATTTTAAAACGCAAGGAGGTTGTGCAATGATCAATATATTTAGCAGACAAGACGGACTTATTGTGCGTGAAAAATTGCAAAATATTCAATCAATCCCCCAAAAAATAGAGAAAATTTTATGGATTGACTTGTTCCAGCCCTCCGCTGAAGAAGTAAATTATATCTCTCAAACCTACTCGCTCAATGTGCCTACCAAAGAAGAAAGAGAAGAGATTGAGCAATCAGCGCGATATTGGGAAGATAGTAGCAGCATTACGATTAATACTTACTTTCTTGTGCGCTCTTCAGAGGGAGAGTTACACAATGAAACTATCACCTTTTTATTATGCAAAAATATTCTCTTCACAATTCGTTATAGTGAGTTTCGTGTGTTTGATGAGATTCAGCAAATCGTTCTTGCTACTCCAAAGGTTTTTGAAGATGGATTTGATCTCATCAGCAAGATTTTTGAGATTCGCGTAGAAAAAGATGCGGATTTGCTAGAAACTGCAGCAAAAAACACTCGTGCATTGCGCAAACGCGTCTTTAATTCTCAAGTGATTGATTATGAAGATATGCTTGAAGAACTATCCTCACTCCAAGAGCTTAATATGAGTGTGCGAGATTCTCTTTTTGATAAACGGCGCGCTATTACTGCTGTGTTAAAAAGTAACAAGGCTGATGCAGATGTGAAAAAAAACAATACAATCATTTTAAAAGACCTCAATTCACTCGTTGAATTTACCACCGTGAATATGAATGCGCTCGATAATATCCAAACGATTCTTACTAATCAAATCAATATCGAACAAAATAAAACGATCAAGCTCTTTACGGTCGTAACCGTGGCGATGATGCCTCCTACACTTATTGGGACAATCTATGGTATGAACTTCGAACATATGCCAGAATTACAATGGGAATACGCCTATCCTGTGGTGCTTTTGATTATGATTCTTTCCACAATCTTCCCTATCGTATATTTCAAGAAAAAAGGTTGGTTGTAGAATCTACACCCTACCTTTTACAACAATCAACGCTTTTAACGACCTCACGACCTTTTGTCTAGAATCTCACCAAGATTCTAACTTTTTAGAGATTTGATACCTTATGACACTTTAGACACTTAACATTTTTTGATTCTCAAGTCCAAAATTTGCGTTTTTTTTTTTTTTGATAGTATCTTGTTCTTAAAGCATTTGAAAGAAATTTAAACAAACCGATTTTATGGGAAGTTAAATATTCTTTGATAGAATTTTATAGTTTAGTTGTATATACAACTAAAACCGCGATGGCTCTACTATAAATACAAAAAGGAGGAGACAATGAATCATCGTTTGAGAAAGCAGCCGGGGGGGGGGGTATCACTCATTTTCTAGCCTGATTTTGGGCATTTTCTTCTTCTCTTCTCTGCTCTTTTCATCTTTATTTTCATCGGGTTTTCGTCTCACAGAACAAAGCCTTAATGGCACGGCTTTAAGCTCTGCCTATATCGCAGGAGCTTATGGTGCAGACAGCACTTACTACAATCCTGCCAATATGGGTTGGGATGATAATAACAAGCATGAGCTTGAAATTAATGCAACAATGATTTATATCCCTGCTTTTGATTTCGTTACAGAAGGACGCGATAAGGGAATGACTTTGACTTGCACAGGAAGTGCTTTGACGGATAGTGCTTGTAGTGATATTCGAGGTTCTTATGGAGGTGGTGCGGCAGAAGTGGAAGGAAAGGGTAATAAAACCTTGCAACCCGTGCCAAAGATTTTCTACAAAACACGTTCTTACAATCTCTTTGGAATCAAGACAAATTTTGGGCTATCCTTTACGACACCATCAGGGCTTGCGATGGATTGGGACGGTGAAGGTGGGGGATTCCTTGATGATGTGATGATTATGATGCTAGAGCTTAATCCTGTCGTTTCTTTCAAGCTAAGTGATCACTTTTCTTTTGCGGTTGGGATTCGAGGATTATATTCTTCAGGAGAATTTAATAATACCCTTTATGTTCCCATTGCTTATACAACTACACAGGGAATGATGGGTCAAAATGCTACCGTTGATGCCAAAGGCACGACTAAAGTAACGCAAAGCTCAAATGCTGCCGCTTCTGGCTTGGGGTATAATTTCGCCCTTACAATCCGCCCTTTTACCAAAAGTGATTTTCGCATTGCTGTAACCTACCGCACTAATATCCATATGGATATGAAGGGCTCTCTTAGCGCGACTTCATATGTCGATATGGGACAAATGGCTTCAGGCACAATCGGTATGGACGCAGACTTGACACTTTCAGCAGACTTACCACCAATCCTTAATATCGCTTTTATGAAATCCTTTGGACGCTTGCAGACAGAATTTGTGATTGAGAAGACCTACTATGGCAGTGCGGATATTTTCGAATTCTCTTATTCTAATCAAAGATTCACTAACAATGTAAGCGGAAAAGTTTGTGGTCTCTATCTATTTGGTAAATGCACAACTTGGGTAGATACAGCTTCTTATATTGACCCTGCCCAAATGCTTGGGGCAGCGGATTATAGCGCAGTCGCTTATGGTAATGGCTGGAAAGATGCGATGGCGTATCGCCTAGGTTTGACTTTCAATTATTCACCTAAGCTCAAACTTATGGGGAGCTTTGCTTATGATAAAACTCCCGCTCCACAAGGGCAATTTGGTATCCCCGATGCAAATGCCTATGTCTTTGGCGCAGGGCTAAGGTATCAAATATGGAATGGAAAGGGTGATGTAGGCATCGCGTATAATATCGCGCTTAAAGATAACTCCAAAAGTTTTGTCCAAAGTAAAGACGGAATGGGACAACTCCAACTCCTCACAATGGGAGCAAAATACCGATTCTAGAATCTAGCAGTGGGGCAATCCTCACTGCAAAAATTATACATTAAATCTAAAGTGCATCACATCGCCGTCTTGGACAATATAATCTTTTCCCTCAATGCGCATTGCTCCTGCTTCTTTTGCCTTTGCCTCGCCGCCGTATTTGACGAAATCCGTATATGCGATTGTTTCAGCACGAATGAAACCTTTCTCAAAATCTTTGTGAATCACACCTGCAGCTTTGGGTGCGCTATCACCTTTATGTATTGTCCAAGCACGCACTTCTTTGACACCTGCTGTAAAATAACTAATCAATCCAAGTTTTGCAAAACCCTCGCGTATGATAGATTCTAATCCACTTTCTTGCGCACCTAGAGATTCCAAAAACTCTTTTCTTTCACTATCCTCCATTCCGACCATTTCTTCTTCAATCTTTGCACAAAGTTTTATAGCAATCGCACCATTTTGCTGCGCATATTCACGCACTTTTTGCACCCATTCATTGTCAGATTCTAAACCTGTTTCATCAACATTCGCACCATAAATCACAGATTTATAACTCAAAAAACGCAAACTTTGGTTGAGTGCGATAAAACTCTCATCATCACATTTAGCAAAACTCCGCGCGGGTTTATTACTCTCTAAATGGGCGAGAAGCTCTTGAGCAACCATAAGCTGGGCATTTGCTCCTTTTTGCGCCTTACTTTCCCTTTGAAGTTTCTCAATGCGCTTATTAAGGCTTGCAATATCCGCGAGAAGCAACTCTAACTCAATAATCTCAATATCACCAATAGGATCAATGCGTCCCTCAACATGTGTGATATTAGAATCATCAAAGCAACGCACAATATGCAATATCATATCAGATTCTTTAATATTGGCTAAGAATTGATTCCCAAGCCCTTCACCTTTACTTGCACCGCGCACAAGCCCGGCAATATCCACAAACTCTATGGTAGAGTGCTGAATCCTTTGGGGATTCACAATCTTAGCAAGTTCATCGAGTCGAGAATCTGGCACAGGCACAATTGCTTTGTTTGGTTCAATCGTGCAGAAAGGATAGTTTGCAGCTTCCGCATTTTGCGCTTTAGTCAAGGCATTAAAAGTCGTTGATTTGCCTACATTTGGCAAACCTACGATACCTATTGATAATCCCATATTATGCCTTTGATGCAAGATCAAGGATAAACTCTACCCCTGCTCTCACACCTGCTCCACTTGCTCCAAAAGGATTAATATCCCACTCTTTTTCTACATACGCTGGTCCTGCAATGTCGATATGCAGCCATTTATCTTGATATTCTTTGCGGATAAATTCACTCAAAAATAATCCTGCGCTGATTGCTCCACCATAGCGACTTGAAGAGATGTTACACACATCAGCAATTTTAGATTCTATTAATTTTTTAATATGTCGGTTAAAAGGTAAGGTCGCCATTAGCTCACCACTTTCAAGCGCAATACTTTCAAAACGATTTTTCAAAGCTGTATTATGTCCCATAATCCCACTTGTGTATTCTCCTAAAGCCACGACACAAGCCCCTGTCAATGTCGCAAAATCAATCAACACATCGGGATTAAGATCTTGTGCATAACTAAGACAATCAGCCAATACCAAACGCCCCTCTGCATCAGTATTACGCACTTCAATCGTTTTACCCTCACGCGAAACAAGCACATCATCGGGTTTATACGCATTACCACCGATCATATTTTCTGCAGCACCAATAATACTATGCACTTCTATTTTTACTCCCAATGCTGCGATTGCTTGAATGATCCCCATGACTGCACAGCCTCCGCTCTTATCAGCCTTCATCGTAACCATATAATCCGCAGGCTTAAGCGACAATCCTCCACAATCATAAGTCAAACCCTTGCCTACCAACACAATGCGTTTTTTTGCGCCTTTTGGTTTATAGGCTAGATGTATCAAACGAGGCGGGTTATTAGAAGCACGATTAACAGCTAAAAACGCATTCATTTTTTCTTTTTCCAAATCATTTTCATCTAACACTACGCATTCGATTTGCCCAGAATCTTTACTTACTTGTTTAGCAATTTTGGCAAGATATTTAGGCGTAGCAACTTGAGGGATTGTGTTGATAATTTCACGCACAAAATTCACATTCTCGGCAATGATTGTAGCCTTATTTACCATATTTTGAGTATCTTTTAAAATCGCCTTTTCATCACACAAGATTAATTCTTTAAGGACAAAAGGAGGTTTTTTGCTTTTATAAACGATACATTCATAAGCCCCAAGCAATGCCCCTATCAACAATGCGTAGGCATTTTTCTCATTCCATTTGCCTTCGAGATTTACGCCGACACTCTTATAAGGCAATGCCTTAAAATATCGCACTATCTGCGCTCCAATCTCGCGTATAGATTCACTATCAAGTGTTTCAAGACACACATATAATGTTTTTTCTTCTTGAGAAAAAAACTTCCCCTCACCCTCGAATCCAAAAGCTTTTAGCTTCTTAAAACTCGCACTTTTAGTAAAATCACTTTTCTTTGCGATACACACATTTGCATCAATCTTAATATTTTGTCCTTGAGCAATGCTCACTTTCATTTCAACTCCTTTTGTGTTAGTTCATCTGTGATTTTCTGAATCTTGGCATCTACTTTTCTTGTCTGTGTATAAAAATACCACCATACTCCTCCAGCAATTGCAACTGCTAAAGGTATCAACAAATAAGGGTGCGATTTAAACCAATCAAGCACAATGAAAATCTCTTCTCCAAATATCCATGTAAGCACAATTGTAATGCTCGCCCATACCCAAGCAGATAAAAGATTAATCATAGCGAATTTAAGCGCGCTGTAACGCGTTGTGCCGATACTCATCGGAATAATCGTGCGCATACCATACATATAACGTTGCAAAAAAATAATAGGCCAGCCGTATTTTTTTAATAACAAGTGTGCGAGAGCAAACTTTCGCCTTTGGGAAGCGAATTCTTCTTGTATCATTCTGCGGTTAAACCGCCCGATATAAAAATAAATCTGATCACCCACAAACCCCCCAAGTCCTGCGATAAAAATCGCCAAAAGCATTGTCATTTTCCCATCATGGACAGCCAATCCGGCAAAAATCAATCCTAACTCACCCTCCAAGATACCCCAAAAAAATAAAATGACATATCCCCAATCTTCGACATGATTTTCCCACAATTGTGTGATAAATTCTTCTAAAGAAAATCCTGAATGCTGATAGTAAGCAAATAAACCTAAAACACAAAGAAAAATAACTGCCCATGTAATAACACGCTTAGTATTCTTTTGACAAAAATGCAGTATCTTTTGAACTTTGTTCATCACAACTACTCACCATCAAGCTCAAGCATACTGAATACTTTTGTATAAGAAGAAAGTTTTTTTGCTCCATTTAAGCCCTTAAGGTGAATTAAAAAACCCGCTTCTATACATTGCGCACCCATTGACTGAATCAGCTTTATACTTGCTTCCGCTGTGCCTCCTGTGGCAATCAAATCATCAATCAAAACGACTTTTGCATTTTTTTTATCGCCAAAAGCATCAGTATGAATCTCAATCTCATCAAAACCATACTCAAGGCTATATTTTTCACTTTTTGTTGTATAAGGGAGCTTACCTTTTTTGCGTATAGGCACAAATCCTACACCCAACGCATAAGCTAAAGCGGAGGCAAAAATAAATCCACGCGCCTCAATCCCCGCGATAAAATCAATCTCTTGATTCTCATAACGTTGTTTAAAAGCCTCTATTACTTCCGAAAAAACTTCTGCATTGCCAATAAGGGTAGTAATATCATAAAAGACAATACCCGGTTTAGGGTAGTCATTAATCTCACGAATTGCACTTATAATTTTTGATTTATCCATTTTTTGCTCCTATTTTTAGAGTAATGCCTCGATTTTTTGTTCTAAATCTTTAATACGCGCTTTATATTTGTCTGTCTCGATTCTGTATTGAGAATTTCTTGATTTTAACACTTTTACTTCATTTTTAAGAGCATTCATTTCTTGGGTTAATATATCAATATTTCCCAAAGCCCTTTGAAGTTGCAATTGATGTTTGCGAATAAGAATCTCTGCTTCATTAAGGGTTAATTTCATCGCGGCAGAATTGCGCTCTTCTTTTTGAGCAACACTGCGATAAAAAAATGTCCGCACGATCATATAAAGCACAAATAAAATAAATCCTGTCAAGAAAAACCATTGCGCAATAAAAGTCATTTGTTCCCCTTTACATTAAATTGATCTTACGCCTAATGCGATTTAAGCTTAGAAATTCTTGCCAAATGCCTACCACCTTCAAAAGGCGTATCGATAAATGCTTCAAGTATCGATTCGACTTCGCCTATACCACTGATTCGTTCGCCCATACAAAGCACATTAGCATCATTATGAGCTCGTGCCATTTTCGCCATATACGCATCGGTGCAAAGTGCAGCACGAATATACTCGTAACGATTAGCAGCAATGCTCATTCCAATCCCACTTCCACAGACGAGAATCCCTCGCGCATCGTCATATTCACGCATCTTTTCACACACTTTTTGAGCAAAATCTGGATAATCCACTCTTTGCGTATCAGTTGGAGCAAGGTCAATCACTTCAAAACCTTTGCTTTGCAAATATTGTTTAATAAAATCCCGAAGATTCACGCCTGCGTGATCTGTCCCAATGATATAAACCATTCTACCCCCTTACTTTGGCATTGCTTCACGCATATGCTTTTCCAAAGATCCCACAGATTGAAACATTCGCTCCCATCGAATCGTATAGCGTTTATAAGTATCTTCATCGGCGCGAGATTCCTGACTATTGGCTTGATTGATACTAAAATAAATAAACCAAGGCGTGCCGATAATGTTTTTATAAGGCACACTGCCCCAAAATCGAGAATCTTGACTATTATTGCGATTATCCCCAATCATAAAAAACTCATCATCATCAATCTTTTTATAAAACATATTGCCGATTTTTGACGCACTATCGCTGATTCTATTCATACTCAAAGAAAAAGGATTCATACTCAACATTCTGTTATAAGCACTATTGTGATTGACAACAAGCTCGCTAGGATTCTTATCGGTATATTCACGCTTCCATAAATCACAATATTCTTCACCATCGCCAATATTTCTGCCTTCTTGGCTGCTTGACACGCATACTTTTTGGTAAAGTTTCCCTTCATCATCACTTAAATATATCTCACCTGTGCGCATATCTTGATACATATCTTGATAAAAAATACCCGGGTGTTCTCCCATATAAGGCTCTTTTACAAAAAGTTTGCCAAGCTTTTCCACAAGGACATAGCCCGAATAATGCTCTTTGATATACTCGTCTCCCTCAAAAGGTCGCAAATAAAACCCGCTTTCATCAAAAATCACCTCATCACCACCCACTGCAAAAGTGCGTTTGACATAATAGATTTTTTCTAAATGAGGTGGGACAAATACAACGACATCACCGCGTTTAGGACGCTTACCCGTGATAAGATGCCCATCACCATTAAAATCAGGCAAAATTTTCCATTCAAGCCATGGAATAACGGGTGTGGGGATACCATAACTGAATTTTTTGACAAACAAAAAATCACCCTCATAAAGTGTCCCTACCATAGAACGAGTAGGAATCACAAAAGCCTGCATTATGAAAAAAATCAAAAACAAAACAATAATAATCGTGCCTACCCAACTTGAAACAAAAGCCCATATTGATTGAAAAATTTTTTTAAACATTATATTCCTTTATATCCCTTTGCGTGAATCCGAACGATTTTTGGCAGCTTTAAGTGTATTCTGCAAAAGAGTAGCAATCGTCATTGGTCCAACGCCTCCGGGAACAGGCGTGATATAGCTTGTCTTAGGAGCGACATTAGCAAAATCCACATCACCGACAATTGCTCCAGAATCTAAACGATTAATTCCAATGTCTATAACAATTGCTCCTTGCTTTACCATATCAGCAGTAATCAGTCCGACTTTGCCCACTCCCACACACACAATATCCGCATTTCTCGTGTAGGCAGCGACATCACGCGTAAGGATATGGCACAAACTCACGGTCGCACCTGCATTAAGCATCAAACTTGCCAAAGGTTTGCCTACGATATTACTCATACCGACAATCGCGACATCTTTACCGCTTACTTCAATCTCATAAGCCTTAAGAAGTCTCATCACACCCAATGGTGTAGCAGGGATAAAAGCATCAAGATTCGCGCTCAAACGCCCGATATTGAAAGGGTGGAATCCATCGACATCTTTTTTAGGATCAATTGCTTCGAGAATCTTTTCACTATCAATATGCTTAGGTAAGGGCAATTGCACCAATATACCATCAATATTAGGATTATGATTTAATATATCAATCACGGATAAAAGTTCATCTTGAGTGATTGTAGAGGGCATTTCATGTGTTACTGAATAGATTCCTACACGTTTGCAAGCCTTTGCCTTCATACCCACATAAGCACAACTTGCGGGATCATTGCCAACCAAAATCACTGCAAGTCCGGGTGTGATACCCTTTTCAGAGATTTTTTGAATTTCTACTGCCAAATCTTTTTCGATTTTTGCACTCAAAGATTTGCCATCAAGTAATGTCATATTTAAAGCCTTTGGAAATATCATTACGCTATTATAATAAAATATATTAAAGAATGAATGTTTTGAAGGGTATTTTATGAAGAAAAGTATTTTATTTATGAGCATATTTGTGCTTTATGGTCTTTTAAACGCAGAAGAAATTCTTCAAGATTCAGAATCTTCTGCTCCTGTTTTCTCGCAAAATGAATACGGCAAAAATCTTTATGAGAATCCACGCGGTATTGCTTGCAATAAATGTCATGGGCAAAAAGGTGAAGGAGGCAAAATTGCAGACTATAAACATAAGGGTGTGAATAAAATACTTTTTGCCCCGCAAATTAATAATGTCGAATTTAGTGTCTTCCAACGCGCTCTTAATAAACAAAAAGGTGTGATGCCTCAATATTATCTGACCGATGAAGAAATCACTGCGATTTATATGTATCTGTATCAGCCCTAAACGCGCAGATTCTAATATCGGCTTCAAGCAGATGCCTAATCCTTACCTAATTGATAGAAAGTTTCTATGCTTTTGCATCGCATAATGTGAGACAAAAAAGCACACGAGATTGATGTTTATGCAAAACTGCAATTGCCTCATTAAGGCTCGTGCCTGTCGTGATAATATCATCAAAAATCACTACATCTTGACTTTTACCATTATAGTCAAATTTCTTAGGGTGGGATTGCCGAAACGCAAGACTTTGCCCCGCATATTTGACATTATTTCGTGCCTTAAGAGAGCCAAAAATGGGCGTGAGTTTACCCTGACTCGCATCAGCAAAGGTTTTAAGAATCACGCCGGTATGAGAGTAAAAAGTATAAGGATAATCATCAAGAGCAATGGCATCTGCTTTAAAAGGCAACTCTCCTTGTGCAAAAAAATACTTTGCAGCCTTTTGTGAGAGGCATCGCAAAATCCGTGAGCCTACTAAATGATATTTTGACTGCATCAAATACGCTACATCATCGTATCGGTAAAAACTATAAACTTTAGTATCGTAGGATAAGATTCTGTGGCGAGGCGTGAGCGGGACTTGCTCTAAGCATACTGCACAAATCGCTTTCCAGCTAAAAGCCCCACACACTAGACATTTCATTACATCAAGTTTCCAATCTCCGCACAAATGCGCTCCAAAATCACTTCTTGACTTTGCTTTGCATCAAGAACGACAAACTTTACTTTCATCATTTGCACGATAGAGATAAATTGATCTTGAATTGTAAGCATATAATCTATACCCCGTGATTCGATATGATCATGTGATTTTTGACGCATACGATCACAAAGCGTATCCCTATCAAGTTTTAGAATCACAACTAAATCCGGCAACATCTCACGCAAGGCAAAAATGTTCAAAGCAAGATTCCATTCTTTATCGACATCTTTTGCATACGCGATTCCAGAGACTAAACTCCTATCAGAAATCACAAGCGTTTGTGTATGCCGATGATGAGACAAGACTTCGTGATAATGTTGCGCCCTATCAGCGAGAAACAAAAATAATTCTGCACGAGAATCAAGTGGCGCATTATGCGAAGGATACAATATCAGATTCCGAATCTGCTCTCCTAACGCACTACCGCCGGGCTCTTTTGTAAAAGTCGCATCAGGATAACACGCCTTTAAAAGTTCAATCTGTGTGCTTTTACCACAAGTATCTATGCCTTCAATCGCAACATACATCAGTCTTTCCTTTCATTTTAATGATATTTTGCTTGATTTGTATTTTGTTTTTTATCTGTGTGTTTCGCGAAGCATTTGGATATACCCATACACACTTTTTGGCACTAAATGCCCAAATTCTCCGTTATGTTCGATGATAGAACGCACCACAGAAGAGCTAATAAACGCATTTTGCAAGGTTGGCATAAAATAAATAGTCTCAAGATTTGCGTTTAAAGACGCATTAGCATAGCCCATTTGTAATTCATATTCAAAATCGCTCACCGCACGCAAACCTCTAATAAGCATTTTTGCACCTTTTTGTTTTGCAAAATCCGCAAGGAGATTCTCAAAACCTTCTACCTCGACATTAGGCATTGTATTAGTGCTAAGACAAAGCATTTCTTTGCGTTGTTCAAGAGAAAACATTGGATTTTTAGCATTAGATTTGGCAATGGCAACAATGACTTTATCAAAAATCTCCACAGAACGTTTGATAATGTCCAAATGTCCATTTGTAATAGGATCAAAAGTGCCCGGATAAATTGCTAACTTTCTCATTTTTTACCTTTTTATTGATGTGTTTGTATAAAGATTCTCCCAACGCTTATAAAGATTATTCTGAATCCCTAGTGCATCAAGCCACTTACCGATAAAGAAAAACTCCATAGAATCTATATCTTGTGCCTTTGCATAATACGCCACAATAGGTGGGGCGATAATCACGCCAAGCTGCGCAAGCTTAGACATTTGCTCTAATGCAATCGCACTTAGAGGCATTTCACGCGGAGCAAGTAAAAGAATGCGCCTTTCTTTCAGCATCACACTCGCACAACGCGAAAGCAAATCATCACATAACCCATTAGCAATCTTTGCAAGAAGATTCATACTTGTCGGCACAATCGCCATCGCATCGATTCCAAAACTCCCTGAAGCAATGCAACTGCTCATTTCATTTTCATCAAAAATATAAAATGACCTGCCTTGTAAGAGAATCTCAAGCTCTTTTTTGATGTCTTTTTTATTTTCATGATAGGCGACCTCTTTCGCACCCTCACTAATGATAATAAAAAGCTCCATAGATTCTGGTAAAGATTGGATTAATTTAAGTCCTAAATGGACACCACTTGCCCCACTAATACCTATTACTATTTTTTTGATGTCTGTGCGCATTCTGTCCTCTTGCTCTTCGTTTTAGAATCTATAAAATCTCACCTTTACCCTCATTGGTGATTTTCACACGAATGATTTTTCCACTGATAGGATTTTGGGCATTAATGATTTCATTTTGAATTGCATTTTGTTTAGCAATCAGCACTGCCTCCATCAGCACACCCTCTTGACGACTTGAAACGACAATTTTATCACCTTTTTTGACGATAATTCTGGGCTTGATTTTATCCTTTGTGATTACTAAATCGGCACGAATATAACTCTTTGCCCCGCTATTACCCACATCATCAGGTGTCATCAAATCGCCTCTGTTTTTTTCAAAGTCAATCAGGGCAATTTTCGTATTTTGCAAGGTTAGATTCTCATTGATACTAATATTTTGTGTGCTTTTAACGACTTTAAGTGAAGCGTGAATCTGATAAAGAAAAGTAGCTTGCTTATTTGCAGAAGATGTGTGATATTTCATCACAAAAGTGCCACTATTTTTTTTTAAGGCACTTGTATTGAAATCATAATCATCAGGCGTATAATGCTTTGGCAAATCATGCAATGGACGCAACTGAATCTGTTTAATCTCAATATTATCTCCATAATACTGGATATACATTTTTTCAAGAAATTCTAAAGGCGCACTTTCACGCATATCACTCACAAATTCAAATTCTACAAAAATATCTTCAAAGCTTAGATCATACCCATACCGCGCAAAAATCAACTTTACATCGACACTCTTAAGTCGTAATGTAAAACGATCTGGCGGAATCGTAGCGATTTTGAAATGTTTTTGAATCTTAGGAAAAATATCTGTAGAATAAACCTCTGAATGAGAAACCCCATAGTGCTTTGCCAAAAAAAGCTGTTTGGGAGGAATGTCATAATTTTGAATCGATTCTTGCGCGTAACACGCACCAAAAATCATCAAAACGAATGCACATAATTTCAAACAATAAAAACGCACTCTTCAACCCTTCCTTTCAAATCACACTTTCTAAGTTATACTATATTTGATTAAATATTTTGGATTCTTAATACGATTTAGCTTTCCACAATCTGCACAAATGAAGCCAAAATCTTGCGTTCTAATCCCGCAAAATTAATCTGAAGCTGACACTGACTACCCTTGCCTTGTATGTGTTGCACAATACCTATGCCAAAGATTTTATGCTGCACTTTCATACCCTTGCAATACTTGACATCTGCGTCTGATTCTTTGTTAGAATCTAAAGAATAATGAGAATCTCGCATATTGTTTGATTCTTTTAAAAATCGTGATTTGCGCATTCTTTCTCGCTTACCACGATAAAATCGACTTTTAGCATAAGAGATATTCAAAAAATCTTTCGCTCGCGTAAAAGCTACATAGCCTAACCGCCTTTCTTCTTCAATATCACCCTCATCTTCACCCCTTATCAAAGGAAAAAACCCTTCCTCAAAGCCAATAATGTAAAGATGTTGAAATTCCAATCCCTTTGCAGAATGCACACTCATACAATACACTGCCTCACCCTCAATCTCATCGGTTGCATTACTCAATGCAAGATCATTTAAAAAATCTTCCAAATGACTTCGTGGATTCTTCATTGCATATTCTCGAAAGAGAGCATAAAACTCGTTAATATTGCCCTCTCTATCGACTTCATCAAGTATGCTGAATTCAAAATGTAGATTATTTTCCATCTCTTCAATCAAATCTTCCAAGCGGTCCTTAGCAAGAATCTGCCAACCTAAAAGCTGGTCAATAAATTCCTTAATCACTTGATAATTTTTCTCTCCAATCTGTTGTGCTGTCTCTAAAGGATTCTCTCGCACACACGCTATACAAGACTTCTGCAAACTTTGCGCTAAGGCAGTGAGTTTATTTTGAGTAATCTTGCCAATACCGCGTTTAGGACGATTAACAATGCGCATAAAAGAAAAATCATCATCAAGATTCACAAGAAGACGCAAATAACTAAGCAAATCTTTGATTTCTGACCGCTCATAGAATCTCATCGCACCGATTAATTTATAGGGAATCTTTGCACGATTAAGCCCTTCTTCAATACTTCTTGACAACGCATTCACACGAAAAAGAATGGCAATTTCACTTGCTTTTACGCCTTGATCAAGCAAACCTCTGATTTCTTGTGCGACTTTTTGCGCCTCGCTTGTCTCATCTTCGTTTTCAATCACACGCACTGCTTCGCCCTCACCTTTCACACTATGGAGAATCTTACCAAGCCTGTTATGATTATGACTGATGAGTTTATTCGCTGCATCAAGTATTTGTGTGCTTGAGCGGTAATTTTCTTCAAGCTTGACAACCTTAACATTATCAAATTGCTTAGAAAAATTGAGAATATTGTGAACATTTGCACCACGCCAACCATAAATACTTTGATCATCGTCTCCCACAACACAGAGATTCTGATGAGTGAGGGCAAGACGCTTTAAGATTTTATACTGAATCTCATTAGTGTCTTGATATTCATCGACCATAATGTATTGATATTTTTGGCTGATATTTTGAGCAATATCCTCACAAGTATCAAGAATCTTAAAAGTAAGATAAAGCAAATCATCAAAATCAAGCAGATTCTTAGAGAGCAAAAATGCTTCATATTCTTGATAAATCCGATGAAGCAACGCATCTTTTTCGTTTGCAATATATGCCTTACTTTCTTCGGGTGAGAGAGAAGCATTTTTCATATTTGAGATATAGTAATCAAATTGCGAAGTGGGTAATTTCTTGGACAAATCCTTAATAATGGCTCGTTTATCTTCCGTATCAAGCACGATAAAGTTTGACAAACGCGAAAGCCTATCAATATATAATCGTAAAAACATCAATCCGAATCTGTGAAAAGTGCAGAGCAAAGGCGGTGGCATACTGCGAGAATGCTCCAGTAATCCCAAAGCCCTATCTCGCATCTCTTGTGCGGCTTTATTTGTAAAAGTCAATGTCAATGTCGAGCTTGCAGGGATACCCACCTCATCTATCAAATATGCCAAACGCGTGGTGAGCGTTTTTGTTTTCCCACTCCCTGCACCTGCAAGAATCAGCATCGCCCCGTCAATGTGTTGCGCTGCTTCTCTTTGGGCGGGATTGAGCTGTTGGAGAGCAAGTTCGATATGATTTTGAATCTTCTCTTCCATTCAGACCCTTACGCTTTACTTGTCAAATACTTTATTGATAATCTTTGATGCTTGCCTCGACAGGAGCAAAATCCGGCTTTTCGGGTAACCAATGTTTAATCTCTTCATCACTCAAGCGTCTCCAAACTTTTGTTTCACCTACCAAACCCATTTTATCAACGCTCCCTCGCAATTCTAAACCATTATCTTTGAGAGTGATTTTGGCATAGTAAATTTTACCGGTATCAAAATTATAGACTCTGCCATCTTTGTAAGTATTACTTGAACCATCACGCACAAGATCAAAAATAAACACCGTTGTTTTATCAATACGATCTCTTAGAGCTGGATTCTCATTGTGTATGTCTTTCTTAGGAGGAGCTCCGTCAAGATTCGCAAAACCATAAGCATAGTATTTATTGTCCTTTTTGAAAAACTCCACAATCGCCTGTCGCCCACTCTCACCCTTATGTGTCATATAATACCCTACCAAATCTTGGGCAAAACATTGACCAAACAAAAAAACAATGATACTATATTTCAACAATTTACGCATCAACACTCCTTAACTTTAGAGAAAAATTATTTTTTAAAAATCATCAAAAATTCGCATTATACTTTGCAAGTGTAACAAAATTATATTAGAATATCATAATTTTTACCTCAAAAATAAATTTAAGAATCTCAAAACGAGGGTGATATTAATGCGTAAGCAACGATATATAGTATTAACAAGGATTACCTTAATCACGATTTGTAGTGTATTTATTTTTAGCACACAAGGATTATCTGCTCAAGAGATTAGGGACAAACCGATTCAAGAAGCACTAGGCGATGTTATGCAAACAAGGCAACAGCTACTCTATAATGTAGCAGGTAAAAAATTCCCCAAAGTCAAAGACCCAAGAGAAGGACTCTACGCCCTTGTCAATGTAGGAGTAGCCTACACACCTAATCTTGGCACAAGCAGTATATTAGGTGTCGAAGCAGGATATGACTTTATCTTAGGCAGAATCCATTCATTGCGCGTGTTTGGATTCTTTGATCGAACAAATTACGGCGCATTTGCAGATTTTGAATTTGATTCAACCAAGCCCAATCGAATGCAAATTTATCGCGGTGGGATTTCTGTTGAATATCGCATTTATGCCTCATCTTTCTTAGGTTTCCGCGTCAGACTTGCCTCTCTAGGTGCTTCAAGCTTTTCACGCACAAGCGACAGCCTTAACCCTACTTTTGAGAGCCAACGCAAAAAATGGTTTTATCCTACAATCGCCATTGGTCCTATATTTTATTATAAAAGACATCACGAGCTTTTTGTAGGCTTTGATTTGATTGATTACCAATCAAAACGCGATATGACGATTAACTATCTCAAATATTCACTTCGTTTTTGACAAGGAGACTTTATGGACATTGAAAAATACTATACCCAAGCAAACGCGCTTTTAAAGGGTCATTTTCTACTTAGCAGCGGGAATCACTCGGATCATTATTTACAATCCGCCAAAGTGCTTGAGAATCCAAAAATCGCACAAGAACTTGCCACTGCCCTAGCACAACAAATCAATGCAGCAAAGATTCAGATTGATTGTGTTTGTTCTCCGGCGATTGGTGGCATCTTAGCCGGATATGAACTCGCACGAGCATTGGGGGTGCGATTTATTTTCACCGAACGCGTAGAGGGGAGAATGACTCTAAGGAGAGGCTTTCAAGTCTCATTAGGAGAGAAGATTCTCATTTGTGAAGACATCATCACTACTGGTGGCTCTGCTTTAGAATCTGCGCAATGTGTAGAATTTGAAGGTGGAGAAGTAGTCGCTTATGCAGGCTTAGCAAATCGTGGCTTTTGTAAAAGAGTAGGCTCATCACTCCCTCGCAAACCCGAAGCAAGACTGCCCGAACATATTCCCTTTTTTGCATTAGAAGATTTTGTATTCAATATGTATGATCCCAAAGATTGCCCACTTTGCAAACAAGGACAAGAAGCGATTAAGCCCGGTAGTCGCGGCAATTAACAAAGATCACACAATGGCAAAAACCAAAAGGTGGCGTGAAGTCAAAAAATCCCCTTCTTCCAAGCAGCCTGACTTACCCAAAGGTATTTTCGGCGGAATGCCCCTCAAAGCAAAACTCCAAAGCATTTACGCCACAGAGAGAATCAAAGCATTTATCACTGATATGTTTATGATCAATATGCCTATTTTGTATCTCACGACTTATATTTTTCTCGATGGCAAGGACGCTTTCACACAGAATCAAAGTGCGATTTTGGCTTGCGGCTTGTGCTATGGAATCATCATCGCTTTATTTTTAGCATTTTCCGCACAAACGCCCGGTTATCGATATATGCGCATCAAACTCCTTAAAGATGATGAGCAAAAAGTCGGCTTCATACGCGCTTTTGTGCGCTATCTTTTATGGATTGTGGGGACGACTTTTCTCTTTGGCTTAGTTATGGGAATACTTCGCCGTGATGGCAAATGCTTCCACGATTGGCTTTGTAGCACACAAATTTTCCCTGTTTTAGAATCTGATAAATCTTCTAAAAGCTAAGAAAGATTCTCACTCAAAATTTACTTCAATCACAAGCAAAAATACTTGTATATGCAACTATTTGTAACAACGAATATTAAATTATCAAAAAAATTTTTTCGTTTTTTTTTTTTTTTGATTGTGTGCTTTATAATCAAAAGTATCCCATATAACAACATGTTAAATTTTAAGGGACAAAAAAGGATTAAAGATGAAAAAGATAATATTATCAGTCGCGTTGAGTGCGAGTTTATTAAGCGTAGCAAGTGCTCAAAGCAGCGGTTTGTTTGTGGGAATCAATGCAGGTGTGCCTATCACCACACCTACTTATGGTCCTGCTTTGCAAACAATGAAGAGTTTATTACCTACAACCGGAACTGGTTGGGCAATAGGCTTAGATTTAGGTTACAGACAGGCATTAAGCAACAATATGGGGTTACGCTATTACCTTTCTTACAATTACAATCAAAGTAAAGGTTCTAAAGATAATGGTCTAGCGGGAAAAGCAGAAGCTGATATTAATCAACATCTTATTACTGCAAATATCGATTATTGGGTAAATTTCACTCGCGCTTTTGGCGCATATATCGGTATCGGTGTAGGTTATCAACAATATAATCCTACTTGGAAAATAGGCGGGGTTGTTCCTATGCCTACCGAAGCTAAAGGAGGTCTTGCCGTGCCTTTAAATGTCGGGCTAACTTATAATTTCAATGATGCACATCAGATTCTACTCGGAGCAAAAATTCCTTTACTAGGTTTTGATTATCAAATTACACAACCTGTTATAGGAGATGTAAAAGCAGCTACACTCCGCACTTACATCGTGCAAGTGGGCTACAATCTTACATTCTAAGAAGTCTTAGCCTTTGTAGTTTAGATTCTGCCTATTATAGAATCTAAACTATCACAAATCCTTACCCTCGTTATTAATCCCAATCAGCACTACTTTTCAAAACAAAATGTGATAAAATACCCTAAAATCAAAACAAACACTATACACAAAGGAGTAAAAATGGATAAGCCTTATCTTAAATCATTTCCAGATTCTCAAGGCTTTTTTGGAGCTTTTGGCGGGAGCTTTGTCCCTCCACAAATCGCAGAGGCGATGAAAGAAATTGAGGAGAGCTATAATCTCATCGCACAAAATAGCGATTTTATCGCAGAATTACGCAAAATCAGGACACATTTTCAAGGACGCCCTACGCCGATTTATTTTGCTCACAATCTCACGAAAAAATACGGCGGTGCAGGAATCTATCTCAAAAGAGAAGATCTTAATCACACCGGTGCGCACAAGCTCAATCATTGTATGGGCGAAGCATTACTCGCAAAATTTATGGGCAAAAAAAAGCTCATTGCAGAGACAGGCGCAGGACAGCACGGCGTAGCCCTTGCGACAGCAGCGGCTTACTTTGGCTTGGAATGTGAGATTCACATGGGTGAAGTGGATATTGCCAAAGAACACCCTAATGTCGTGCGTATGAAAATACTTGGCGCAAATGTCGTCCCCGTAAGTTTTGGTGCAAAGACACTCAAAGAAGCGGTGGATTCAGCTTTTGAATCTTATCTCAAAGATCCTAAAAACTCTATGTATGCGATTGGTTCGGTTGTAGGACCTCACCCTTTCCCTAAAATGGTGCGTGATTTTCAAGCAATCATAGGCATAGAATCCAAAGAACAATTCCTTGAAATGACGGGCGAACTACCCGATAGCGTAGTTGCTTGTGTCGGTGGTGGAAGCAATGCTATGGGAATTTTTAGCGGATTCATTGATGATAGTGTCGAGCTTATAGGTGTCGAGCCTCTAGGCATAGGTGAAAAAATAGGCGAACACGCTGCAAGCTTAAGCTATGGAAATGAGGGGATTATGCACGGATTCAAATCCATTATGCTAAAAGATTCTCAAGGTGAACCCGCCCCTGTCCATAGTGTCGCAAGTGGGCTTGATTACCCAAGCGTAGGACCAGAACACGCTTATCTCCATAGTATCGGACGCACCAAAGTCGCCGCTATCAGCGACCAAGAAGCGATTAACGCCTTTTTTGAGTTGAGCAAGAATGAGGGCATTATCCCTGCAATAGAATCTAGCCACGCACTCGCATACGCATTAAAAATCGCACCTACACTTAAGGGTAAAAAGATTCTCGTGAATTTGAGCGGACGCGGTGATAAAGATATTGATTTTGTAGTCGAAAAATATGGCTATGGGGAATAATCCCCTACCCTCTCACAAATCCCTAAATCAAACTTGACAATAGCCAACCAAAGGAGCAACAATGGCAACAATTATGGAAAAAGATGTGCTTTTAGAATATGTAAGTTTTGGGTGGCTTGTTACAGATGATACCCCACAAAGCAGAGAAGATTTACATCGTATGGGGCAGTTGTGGCGTGAAATTTTAGAAACTCCCTATCAAGAAATTGACTATCAGGCAATGGTTGAGACCATAAAGGCGTTAAGAAGTAAATATGAAAATAATGATTCTACGAACTAAATGCAAGGCTTATGAGTGCAAAATCCTAATAATTCCATAGCCTTAAGCCTACCCCTACGCGTTGAGAGCGGATATTGTATTCATAAATATTATCTCCCCAACCATTAAGATATTGCGCATAAAGTCCCATATTTTTAGAGATTCTAATCGTCCAACCAAGCTCAAAATAAGGATAATATTTGCGTGCAATCACAGGACGAGCATAAAACTCCAACAAATGCCTAGAGCCTTTATAATAAATCCACAAATCGTTATACCCTCGATATTTTGGTAAATCCGCATTGTCATGCAAGAATCCATTATTATGCTTGCCAAAATACACCCATGCCATTGCTTGCACACCAAATACACCATTTTTAAACATCTGATGTTCCCAATTAGCACTCACAAACAAACGATTCTCCGTCCTTGAACGCGCTTCTCGCTCACCATTAGAGATATGATTATAACCCGCTGAAATACTCTTAAATCTTCCTCCTAAGAATCCTAACGCCCTCTCGTAAGAATAAAAAAGCTCGGGTTGATAGTCAAGGTCGCGAAATGGGCGAGAATCTTTCTTGTTATAATTCTGAAACCACGCGGTTTGTGTATAGGCAAAATAAAACTTCCCATAAGGTGAAAACAAATGACTTATCACTGGTAATTTAAAGCTAAATTGGAACTTCGTTTCATCACGGATATTGTTTTCCGTAGGAGCAGAAATCGAATGATAAAAGGGCAAAATATACACAGAACGATGCGGATAGAGCGCAATTCTCCGAGATTGATTATCTCCTAGCATTGTTTGCGATTTTTGCGGTGTGGTTTGTGATGATTCTTGTGATTCTCCCTCATCAGCCATTACGCATACATTAAAATACATTAACCCTAAGCCAATAATCAAAAAACTTTTAAAACGCATTTATATACCTTTGGATAAAATCATATTCCTTTGAAAAAATATTGCAGATTCTGTAAATATTTTATAGTAAAATGCCATAAAGTCGTGTTATGAGGAGTAAAAATGTGTGGGATTGTAGGATATATTGGTAAAAATGAAAAAAAACAGCTCTTGCTCAATGGACTAAAAGAGCTTGAATATCGAGGTTATGATAGTGCAGGTATCGCGATTTTAAGCCACAATGAACTCCAAACTTTTCGTGCGGTAGGTAAGCTTTCTCAACTTGAAAATAAATGTAAAGATTTTAGCTCGACCGATTTAGGTGTAGGCATCGGACATACGCGTTGGGCAACACATGGTAAGCCTACCGAAGCCAACGCTCACCCGCATATCGCAGACTTTAGTAATGTCGTGCATAATGGCATCATCGAAAATTATCAAGAAATCAAATCTACTCTCATATCAAAAGGACATACTTTCCTTTCTCAAACCGACACGGAAGTCATTGTGCATTTATTTGAAGAATCACTCAAAAATGAATATGATTGTTTGAAAGCCTTTCAGCAAACAATTGCGCAACTCAAAGGAGCGTTTGCAATTTTGCTCATCACAAAAAAAGCTCCAGATTCTATCTTTTATGCTAAAAATGGCTCGCCACTTATCATTGGACGCTCTTGCGATGATGCTAATGAGATTTATTTCGCAAGCTCTGATGCGCCACTTATCGGGCTTGCTGATCGTGTCGTGTATTTGGAAGATGGTGATATGGGCGTGATGAAGCTTGGTGATTTTGCAAGATTCAAAAATGCAAAAAAACTCGATGGCACAAAGAGTTATGCTCAAAAAGAAGGTTATCGCTATTTTATGGAAAAGGAAATCTACGAACAACACAAAGTGCTTTTAGAAACTATGATGGGACGAGTAAGTGAAGGGGATATTACCCTCAATGAGCTTAGCTCTGATTTTTTTACCGACATCAAGCAAATCACCATTTGTGCGTGCGGGACAAGCTATCATGCAGGACTTAGCGCAAAATATCTTTTTGAACGATTAGCAAAAATCAAAACCAATGTCGTGATTGCAAGCGAGTTTCGTTATGCCTTGCCTGTCATCAATGACGATGAGCTTTTTATCGTCATTTCTCAAAGTGGTGAAACTGCGGATACTTTGGAAGCACTCAAACTTGTGAAAAAAAAGGGATTAAAAACATTGGCGATTTGCAATGTCGATAATAGCTCAATCGTGCGAGAATCTCACGCAAGTTTGCTCACACGCGCAGGTATCGAAAAAGGTGTAGCAAGCACTAAAGCTTTTGCTACACAAATGATGCTTTTATGGATTCTAAGCGTTTATTTAGGCAAGCAGCGCGGACATATCTCATCTCAAGAGCTCAAATCTCACATTGCCTCTATGGTAGAATCTGCCAAAAAAACCCGTGTCAGCTCACATTTACACGAACATATCAAACGCCTTTCCAAACGCTATCTGCATGGGCATGGATTCTTTTTTATCGGGCGTGATATTTTTTACCCCCTTGCATTAGAGGGAGCATTGAAACTTAAAGAAATTAGCTATCTCCATGCTGAAGGTTATCCTAGCGGAGAGATGAAACACGGACCTATCGCCTTAGCAGATTCTGAACTTTTCGCTGTCGCATTAATGCCTACTCACTTACTTTTTGATAAAATCAAATCCAATGTCCAAGAGCTTAGTGCGCGCGATGCCACGATTTGTGCAATCAGCACACAGCATATTGATGGCGTTGATGATGTATTGATGCTTGAATCTTGCCAAAGCTATATGGAAGAATTTTTTACAATGATGGTGGCTTTGCAAATTTTTGCTTTAGAAATTGCTATCCGCTTAGGCAATGATGTCGATATGCCACGCAATCTTGCTAAAAGCGTTACGGTTGAGTAATCTAAAAAGCTATGCTTAAAGTCAATGAGCCATAGGGATTAAATTTAGGCTGTTTTTCAAACTCTTTGCCTTGATAAATGCGGGAAAATATCACACTAAACCCTTTCCAACCCACTGCAACGCCCCATTCAAAGGCATAATTCAAATGTCTGATACTCACATCGTTAAAAGATGATGTTACACCCGTGATGAGACGATTATAACCGATACCTAGACCTCTCACACTACCAAAAGCATAAATATATAATCCATTTCCAATACTCGCACTAGGGATTCCGTGATGCAATCTTGAAGGCAATAATGATTCACTCAAATGATAACCCACACGCACATAACTTCCTACTGACATATTAGCATTGTAGTTGCCTAGCTCAAATCCTCCAAAAGGTGCAATATCCATACTGACAAATGGAGTATCAAAAAGATAGAATCGATGCAAATAATCATAAGAAAGCAGTATAAAAATATCATTAGGAATCTGATTATTCCACTCCCAAGAAGCCACATCGATAAGATGATGAACGCCATTTTGTGTTTGTTTGCCTAGTGCATTTTTCCCCACCACGCCTAAAGAAAGACTAATGTCTTCTAAAGAATTCTCTCTCCGATGTTGCACACTAAAAAATCCTGTCAAGATTCCAGAAAAAGGACGATCGTCTCGCGCAAATTCTTTGGAATTACTCGAAGGTGTAAAAAGCTTTTGCGTTAATCCAACTTGATAGCGTGTAAATTTTGTCCGATGCTTTTTCGCCCACAATAAAGGATCAATATAAGTCAAAAAGTGTAATTTGTAGGGTTTGCAAATATCATTTTTACATTTTTGATTATTTTGCAAATCCATTTCTGAAGAGCTATAAATCAAACCTAACCCCGATGTATAGTAGCGATCAGGAGAATCTGCAATGAAAGCATCATTTTCGTGTGTCAAACTCAAGGTATGTTTAGAATAAGGAGAGAATGCGTGAGCAAATGTCGCAAGAAAAAGAAATAAATGGATATATTTAATCATCATTGCAAATACCTAATTCTATTCGAGGATAAGATGATTATTTTTGACCCCTTTAACACGCACCTTTTGCCCTTCATCATAATGCCTATCACCCTCAAAACTCCATAAAGTGCCTTTAAAATATACCATTCCTTGCTTGATTTCACCCTCGCCTTGCTCATCTAAAAAATCCTCTTTGTATTCTTCAGACTTCTGCAACAAACGCTTGATTGAAGGCTTAATAAAGATTAAAGATAAAATCGAGATAAGACAAATCAATGCAGTTTGTATAAAAATTGGATTCATACCGAGATTTTCAAATCCTATCAACCACTCTAAAATACCTGTAAGCACAAAACCAAAGCCCACAAACAATAAAAAGAATGACCCCGAAAACATCTCGGCGACAACTAGCACAACACCTATGCTTAAAAGAATCCAAAATGACATAAAACAAATTCTCCTTTGCTCGCTTTCAAGATGATTCTAGGCTTTTGATTTATGCGCCAGAAAATCACTAATCACACTCAAGCTACCGATAAATTCATTGACTTCATAAGGCACGATAACCTTATCTTTGCTTGGATTCTTTGCCATTTCATTAAACGCGAGAATCCGCTCTTTAGCAAGTAAAAACTCCGCTGAAAGCGCGCTTTTCTCCATTTGCATAGCAATCAATTGCATCGCATCACTTTGACCTTGCGCAAGTGCAATTTGCTCATATTTCCTCGCATCAGCCATTCTTTCAATCGCTTCAGCTTGCAAAACTTTCTCTTGTTTGAGGGCTTCTGCATTACGGATCAAAGCTTCCTTTTCAGCTTGAGCCTTAAGCTCAATCGCTCGTTTTTCTCGCTCTGCTTTCATTTGGAGATTCATTGCCTTCTCAATATCATTTGGCACAGAAATATCGCTAATCTCCACACGCATAATTTTTACACCCCAGTTATTCGCTGCATCACCGAGCGCAACTTGTAGTGCGGCGTTAAGCTGATCGCGGCTAGAGAGCGAATCATCAAGGCTGATTCTCCCTATTTCCCCTCGAAGAGTTGTTGTTGCAAGATTCGCAATTGCTTGTTTGTAATCACTCACACTATACACTGCTGCCTTAGCATCAAAGACTTTCAAAAAGACAATCCCATCAATATTGATATTCACATTATCTTTTGTAATTACTTGCTGACGCTTAATGTCAATGATTTGCTCTCGCACGGTTACTTTTGCACTGATGCGATCAATCACAGGGATAATAATATGAAATCCTCCCTCTAAGACTCTGTGAAATTTTCCCAAACGCTCCACAATCGCTACATCTGTTTGCGAAATAATTCTTACACCATAAAAAACAACTGCTACGCCTAATACTAAAACAACCAACGAAAATGTAAGCATTTTCCAAACTCCCTAAATAATTTTTAAAGCCTAAATATTACCATAGATTCATGTAAAAGCTTGCTTAACTTTGCATCATCTCTCATTTTGCTCTATAGATTCTCATATCCATAAAACATTAGCACTAAATTTTTTAAAGAATCTATAAAAAATATCTCTATCGTTAATATTTTGCATTACAATACAAATGCTCAATTTATGAACAATGAATATCAATCATTTGTCATATAAGGCATATCTTTTTATCATTATTAAGGATTAAAATGAAAACATTATCTAGTATTTTATGGTTGATTTTTTCTGTGCTGACTATTGTTGTAGGTGCATTAGGATTACTGATACCGCTTGAAGTCTTTGCCTCATTGGTCGTATTTTTACCTTTTTTATTGCTTTTTGGAGCAATTGTCAATGTCGCCTACTATTTCTCTTTCAAAGACAAAGACCCCGATGGTGTGCGTTTGCTCATCATTGATGCGATTCTAAGCTTTTTATTTGCAATCATCTTCTTTGCCATAGGTGTTGATATTACAAGCTTAACGCTGATTGCATTTGTTGCGTTTATGAGTATGTTTAAGGGAATCTTAGGCGTTGGCTATGCGTTTGAACTCAAAAAGAAAGAGCAAAGCTGGGTGTGGGTGTTAATTGCTTCAATTTTAAGCATCATTGCTTCAGTGATTTTTATCATTTATCCTGCAATTGGAGGATTTGCTATCGGCTTTATGTTTGCCTTTATGGTGCTCTTCTTTGGTGTGGTCTCTCTATCTGCTTGGTTTGGTTTCAAACAATCCTTTAAAGAATCCTAATACTTTACGCCGCTGCTCCTACGGGAGCGCGGTAAGCAAAATCCAAATCCTTATAAACAATCTATTCTTAAAAGCTATTTAAGATTCTCAAAACACATTAATTCTACTGTTTTCAATACAAGGATTTCTCTAATAAGTTTTTCGATATAATACAAAATCAAACAAGAATTTTGTTCTCATTGATTGTTTCAATCATCTCAACCAAAACTTGTATTTTTCACTACAAAGGACATTTAGCAATGAATAATCCTCAAATCCTTGTCTTAGACTTTGGCTCTCAATACACGCAACTCATTGCGCGGAGATTGCGCGAATATGGTGTTTATACCGAGATTGTGCCGTATTTTGAAAGCATAGAATCCATACGAGCCAAAAACCCCAAAGGCATTATTTTAAGCGGCGGACCCGCAAGCGTGTATGAAAAAGATGCTTATAAGCCCGATAGTGCGATTTTTTCGCTTGGAATCCCCATTCTTGGTATCTGCTATGGTATGCAATATATCGCTGATTTTTTTGGCGGGCGGGTGATACGCGCGGATGCACAAGAGTTTGGCAAGGCGGTGCTAGAGATTTTAGAATCCAAACCAACCATAAATTTTGAACTTTTTAATCATCAAAAGTCTCCGCAAAATTTAAAAATATTGGTAGATTTGTGGGAAGATTCTGTGCGCGCAAGCCACTTGTTTTTGAGCGAAAAAGATATTAGAGAAATTCGCCCCGAAGTTAAAAAGGCGTTTCAAAGCTCTCAAAAGATTATCATTGCCAAAAATCAAGATGAGTTTTTGGGCTTTATTGGAATAGAAAAAAACCAAATCGAAATGCTTTTTGTTGCGCCCAATGCGTTTAAAAAAGGTGTGGGCAAGGCGTTAATCAATGAAGCATTTAAAAGATTTTTAAAAGATTATCCAAGCATTAAAGTGGATTGTAATGAACAAAACCCACAAGGGTTAGGATTCTATCAACATCTTGGTTTTGAGATTGTAGGTAAAAACCCTAAAGATTCTATGGGGAGAGATTTTCCGATTGTGCATTTAGCGGTGCAGGCTGATAGTTTTGCTAAAACTTTGCAAGATAATCACTTAAAATATCACATAGAAGTCGCACAAAAACAAGATTTAGAAGCAATTCTTGCCCTGCAACATACCGCTTTTGCTGATGAGGCAAAGAGAATTGGCAAAATGGATATTGAACCGCTAATTCAAGATTTGCAAAGTATAGAAAAAGATTTTAAGGAGCAAATATTTTTTAAATGCACACTTGAAAGTGGCGAGATTGTCGGTTCTGTGCGGGGATTTACTCAAGAAGATTCAACCTATCTTCGCAAACTTTTTGTGAATCCTAAATATCGCAAAAAAGGCATTGCAAGTGCGCTGATTCACACACTTTGTGCCAAGCTCCCTGCAAAACGATATGAGCTTTTTACGAGCGAAAGAAGCTTTGAAAATATTGCACTTTATGAAAAATTGGGCTTTGTGCGCTTTAAGGTTGAGCAGCCTAAAGGCTTTCCGATTAAGGCAGTTTTTTTAGAAAAATTTGCAGATTCTAAAGGGCTGATTGAAACCAATCGCACCTTTTTGCGCCCCTATACCCAAGCAGATTTTGATGCTTTGCATTTGATATTGAGTGATGAAAAAACAATGTACGCTTGGGGGCATGGATTTACACGACAAGAAAGCCAAGAATGGCTAGACAAACAAGTTGCAAATTATGATAAATATGGCTTTGGAATCTGGGCAATTATCGATAAAAAAAGCGGCAAGATTATTGGCAATGCTGGGCTAGATTGCACGACAATTTATTTGGATAAAAACAAGCAAGAATCACAAAAAATCATTGAGATTGGCTATATTCTTGACCATCATTTTTGGGGGCAAGGGCTGGCTAATGAGTGCGCAAAGGCTTGTTTGGAATATGCGTTTGAGATATTGAAGCTAGATGAGATTTATTGCTTAGTCAAAGAAGATAATTTAGCGTCTCAAAAGGTTGCAAAAAAACTTGGAATGCACAAAATAGATGAGTTTATCAAGCACTATCAAGGCAAAGAACTCAATCATCTTGTTTTTAAGCTTGAAAAAAATGCTTGGAACAACCAAAAAGAAAGTGGAATCTTTGCGGGTGTGAAGCAAGATTCTATTGTATGGATGAGCCACGCTGATAAGGTAGAGAGTATTCCAAAAGGCTTTGTCGAGCTTGCAAAAAGTGGCAATACGCATTATTGTGCGATTGCAGATTTTAAACGCAAGATTTATGCGTTGCAGTTTCACCCCGAGGTTGTGCATAGCGAATGTGGAGGGCAGATGTTGTATAACTTTGCTGTGGGCATTTGCAGGAGTGATACTTCTTGGAATATGCGCAATTTTGCCGAAAATGAGATTGTTAAATTGCGAGCGATTGTTGGGGGTGAATCGCCTAAAACTTTTATCACATTTAAAGAGGCTTGCAAAGAGATAGGCAAAAAACAAGCCATTAATGGGCTTTTAGAAATTTGGGAAGATTCTGTCAAGGCAACCCAAAAAATGAGTAAAAAACTGATTGCTGATAGACGAGAAGAGATAAAAAAAGATTATATTCTACAAGCTGAACAAATTATCATTGCAAAAAGGGGTAAAAAGTGGCTAGGCTTTATCGCAACAAAAGGCAATGAAATTACCTTGCTTTTTGTCAATCCTCAATATTTTAGGCAAAAAGTCGGCATTTCATTATTAAAGTTTGCGTTTGTGCAATATCTAAAAGATTATCCCCAAATCATGCTTAATAGTCGCGAGTGGGCTGTGGGATATTATGTAAAACTAGGATTTGCAAAAATAGCAGAACCCTTTTTAGCAGGGGATACAGGCAAGATTTGGCTTACTCCGCTAAGGATTGAAAAAGAAGTTTTGCAAAAATCTTTAGGACTTGGAGTTGGAGAAAAATTAGAAACCAAGCGATGTGCTTGGGCAACAGATAAGGACAAAAAAGCGTGCAAACTTTATGAGGATTATCACGATAATGAGTGGGGAGTGCCGCTACACGATGATAATAAACTTTTTGAATTGCTTGTGTTAGAGGCAATGCAAGCGGGGCTAAGCTGGATTACGATATTAAAGAAACGCGAGGCTTTTAGGGTGGCATTTGATAATTTTGACCCAAAAATTGTGGCAAATTATGATGAAAGAAAAATCAATGAGCTATTGCAAAATGAGGGCATTATCCGTAATCGTGCCAAAATTGAGGCAGCGATTGCTAATGCAAAGTTGTTTTTGGAGATTCAAAACGAATTTGGGAGCTTTGATAGTTATATTTGGGGTTTTGTGGGTGGAAAGCCTATTATCAATGCTTTTGAGAAAATTTCAGATTTGCCCGCTTCTACACCATTATCAGACAAGATAGCTAAAGATTTAAAAAAACGTGGGTTTAAGTTTGTGGGGACTACAATTATGTATGCGTATATGCAAAGTGCGGGGATAGTCAATGATCATCTTACTTCGTGCTTTAAGCATTCAGCTTGTAGCGATTTGTCTCTTACGCAAGATACTAAAATCGCTAAAGATGAAGTGCTAGATTCTGTGGGGGCAAAAAAGAATGCAAATTTGAAAATAGAAAATTCTAAGATTGTGGATTCTAGCAATGATTATGCGAGTGTAGAATCTGTAAATGGCGAAGTATTTTTAGACGGATTTTGTGGTTGTGCAGAGGCGAATAACGAGATAGAACACAAGGTTTATCGAGGAAATGAGCCTCAAACTCTGCAAAATACGCTAAAAAGACAAGCCAATAAAGTGCTTTGTGCAGTTAGTGGTGGAGTGGATTCTAGCGTTGTTGCCGCTCTGCTCTATCGTGCCATTGGTGAGAATCTTATTCCCGTCTTTGTCGATACCGGGCTTTTACGCAAGGGTGAAAGAGAAGCGGTGGAGAAGATGTTTAGAGAAAACCTCAAAGTGCCTTTAATTACTGCAGATGCAAGTGAGCTATTCTTGCAACGATTAAAAGGTGTGATAGACCCAGAAAAAAAGCGTAAAATCATTGGTGAGACTTTTATTGAAGTGTTTGAAAAAGAGGCAAAGAAACATAACCAAAAAGGTGAGATAAAATTCTTAGCACAAGGCACGCTTTATCCTGATGTGATTGAGTCAGTGAGTGTAAAAGGACCCAGTAAAACGATTAAATCACATCATAATGTCGGGGGCTTGCCCGAGTGGATGAAGTTTGAGCTGATTGAGCCTTTGCGCGAACTCTTTAAAGACGAAGTGCGGGCGTTAGGCAAAGAGCTTGGAATGCCAGAGTCGATGCTCATGCGCCACCCCTTCCCCGGACCCGGACTTGCGATTCGCATTATGGGCGAGGTGAATAAAAAAGACTTAGATTTATTGCGTGAGGCAGATTCTATTTTTATCGAGGAATTGCAAAATCAAGGGCTATATGATAAGGTGTGGCAGGCATTTTGCGTGCTGCTAAATGTCCGAAGTGTGGGTGTAATGGGTGATAATCGCACTTATGATAATACGATTTGCGTGCGAGCGGTGGAGGCAATCGATGGAATGACCGCGACTTTTGCACATTTACCCCATGACTTTTTAGAATCTGTAAGTAACCGCATTATTAATGAGGTGGAGGGCATTAACCGCGTGGTGTATGACATCACGAGCAAACCACCGGGCACGATTGAGTGGGAGTGAGAGCTTTTGTAAAATTGTTATTAGAGTTTATAATTTGAAAATGAGGAGAATTAATGAGTAGTAACAATCAAGCTAATAATGAATATTTAAAATCAATCAATGAGCTTAAGGATAGCAAGTTTTGTATCCCAAGTTATCAAAGAGGTTATCGCTGGGGAGAAAGGGAAGTTAAAGCTCTGTTAGAAGATATTTGGGATTTCACACAGATGGAAAACCAACAAGATTTTTATTGTTTGCAACCTATCGTTATGCAAAAAGATAATGCTCAATACAATGTGATTGATGGGCAGCAGAGACTTACAACAATATTTTTGATTATTAAGTTTATTTTAAATGAGGATTTCTTCACCATAGATTATCAAACTCGTTTTAATAGTGTTGATTTTTTAAAAAATATCCAAAATAAAGGTGAAAATGATGAAAGAAATATAGATTTTTATCATTTTGTTTTGGCTTATGATGTTATTAAAGATTTTTTTTATAAAGATAAAGACCAAAAAGAATTTCTTGATACACTTTTAAATAAGTGCAAAGTTTTATGGTATGAAATAAAAGATGAAAAAGTAGAAGATGTTTTTGTGCGGTTAAATATTGGAAAAATCCCCCTCACTCAAGCTGAAAATATTAAAGCTCTTTTTTTAAGTAAAAATGATGAACTCAATTTTGAAGACTTAAAAGAAAGGGCAGAGTTTTGGTATGAAAATGAGCTAAAAGCAAGAGAAGAAAGGGACTTTAGGTATTGTGTATTGAGTAAGGTCGATGAGCAAGATATTGTTAAATACGAAGAAGATAAACCTGTTTTAAAAGACGATATTTCACGAATAGAAGTTTATTTAAGGGCTATTGTCCCGCATTCGGAGAAAGATTGCTTGTTTGACTACTTCTATAAATCTTACAAAAATAAAACGCTCAATAAAGAATGGGAAATTTTAGAAGAAGCAACTAATACGCTTTATGGGTTTGCTTCTAAGGGTGTTGAAAAGATTGATAGGGAAATTTTTCATTATCTTGGGTTTTTAATTTTCAATGGTGAAAAAATTGATGCCCTCTATAAACAATGGCAAACAACAACAGATAAAGATATTTTTGTGCAATATCTTTTCGAAAAAATTAAAAAAAGAGTTTCGCCATATCAAATAGAAGAATTAACCTATGATAAGGACAAGAAAAAGTTGAAATCTCTCCTTTTGCTCTTTAACTTAAGCTATATGATAGGTCATGAAAGCTCAAATGATTACTTTAAATTTAATCGTTTTGTATTGGAAGAATGGAGCTTGGAACATATCTATGCCCAAAAATCACAAAGCATAAAAGAGGCAATAAAAAATAAAAATAATGAAGAGATTGTTAAATGGCTTGAGGAGGTAAAAGGATATATTCAAGAGAAAAAGATTATTCAAGAGAAAGAGATTATTAAAGAGATTGACAAATCTTTGAAAAAAAATAACTTTGAGGAAGAACTGTTTAAGAAAATCGATGAAAATTTTGAAACTGATGAAAATCTGCACAAGATTCAAAATCTTACTTTGCTAGATAGAGATTCTAATAGTAAGATTGGTAATAAAATCTTTAGCCAAAAACGCAAAGAAATTCAAAAACTTGGCGACGAAGATAAGCTGATTCCTATTTGCACTGGAAAAGTTTTTGATAAAGTGTTTTCAGATAAAAAAGATACTCCCGATGTTTTCACGCCACAAGACCAAAAAGACTATTTCAATGCTATCTGTGAAAAGCTAAATCCCTACATGAAGGATAAACAATGACTTTATTAGAATTATTGGAGAAATATCAAGTAGAAATCCCTATGTTACAGAGGGATTATGCACAGGGTAGAAAGTCCCAAGAAAAGGTTGCGCGAGAATTTTTAGATTCTATCTTTGAAGTGTTGGAAGGAAATAAAAAATCTTTGCATATTGATTTTGTATTTGGCTATCAAGAAAATAATAAATTTTTATTGATTGATGGACAGCAAAGAATCACTACATTATGGCTACTGCACTTTTATTTGTATAAAAAATCAGAGAATTTAGAAGAAATCAAACCACTGCTTCAAAGATTTTCATATAGCGTTCGCAAAAGTTCGCGTAATTTTTGTAAAAATTTGCTAAAAAAAGATTTTGATATTTCTTTAATACCAAGTAAAGCTATTGAAACTATGGGGTCAGAATTTGAAGAAGCAGAAAATCTCTACAATGACCCTACTATCAAGGCGATGCTTCATATGCTTGATTTAATCTATGAAAAAACACAAAATCAAGATAATTGCCAAAAATTTGCTGAACGATTAGGCTTGATTACCTTTGAATTGTTTGATATGGAAAATTTTGGCTTAGGTGAAGAACTGTATATCAAAATGAATGCAAGAGGCAAACAACTCAGTAGATACGAAAATCTCAAAGCATTTATTCAAAAAGATTCGAAAATCTCTTCAGATAAAGAATTGCTAACAAAAATAGATAATGATTGGACAGATTACTTCTTTGAAGATAAAAAAATAGAAGAGTTTGACACTAGAGGGCAAAATTTTTTGCATTATGCTAATATATTCTTTTTATTGGAAGAAAACAGACTTACTAGTGAAAATATCGAAGAAGCCATAAAGAATTTAAATCATGCCATTGATGAGTTTTATCAGCCTTTGCAGGAATTAGAAAATATCAAGTTGCTTGATAGGACTATTGAGTTGTTTTTGATTTTTGATAAAGATAGACTCAGTGAAACTTTAAAACCGCAAAAATCTAGCTTCTTTTCTAGCTCATTGAGCTATCCCGATATTTGTTATTTTTTCTCCATTTTATTTTTTGTTAAAAATATAGACATTAATGACAAAAATAAAAATACTCTAAATGATTGGTTAAGAGTATGTAGGCATTTGATTGAAAATCATCGTTTGGACAACGCAGAAGAAATCCCATCATTTTTTTTCTTATTTAGACATTTATCACGAGGTTGTGATGATATTTATCAATTCCTAGTAAATAACTCCTCTTATAGCTTTCACTCTAATATTTATAGTTTAGAATCAAAAAAAGCAAAATTCATTTTAGAAAGTCGCAATGGTGGGGAAAATTGGGAAGAAATACTCAATCACACAAGTGAGCATAAAATCCTAAAAGGTTGGGTGGATTTCCTCCTTGATTTTAGCGATGAAGAATTTGAATATGAAAGTTATTCTAAAAGCAGATACTACGAAAGCAAGAGATATGGGTATAATTCACTATATCACAAACCCAATCTTGAAAAATTCAAGCAATATGCTCAATTGACAATGCAAATTCTAGAAAAAAAGGAATTTTGGGATAATGGTTCGTTTCAAAGAGCATTGCTATGCGTGGGAGATTACAGCTTTTATTCTACTAATTGGTTTTATGGTAATTACACTACAGATGCTATCAGAGACAGAGAGATGCTCAATTGGCTTTTAAGCGGTATAAAAAATAGCAAAAAAATTCCATATTTTAAAAAATTTTTAGATTTATTATTAGAATCTAAAAAAGAAAATTTAAAAGATAAAATGCAAGAGATTGTTGATGGTTGCAATTTATCTACCAAGGAATGGTGGGAGCAACTTTTAATTAATAAAGAAGAATTTATTTTTGAAAAATTTCTTAGAATTCGATATTTTGATAGCAAAATGAAGCCAATACTGAGCAATATCAAAAGCGTTAATAAAGTCGAGTTGCTCCCAGCTACTAAAAGCACAAAAAATGCTAAAGATTTACTAGATTATGGATTTTATAAATATTGCTCCAAAAAAGAATTAAATATTTCAGATTATGAGGATAATAATGGACAATATGGTAAGACATATGAATCAGAACCTCACTTCACTCTTAATAACAAAAAAGTTTTATGTAATAGCATAGAAACTAAAATTATTTATGGAGATGAAGAATATCTAATCACACTTAAAAAAGGCACTAATATTTTTGATGAATTTGATGAGATTCTAGAGGAGATTGAGGCATAATGAATTACTTTCTTAACCAAAGCATAGAACTAGCAAACCAAAGGGATTATTTAGACCAACTTTTTAGAGTTTATCCTATGTGTCCTGATAATATCAGGGAGATAGATTCTATCAAATGGAATATCTTTGAACAAGCCTTTAGTGCAAATCAGCAAGAACAAATTATAGAATCTCTGCTTAATTTTGATTTATTTCCCATTAAAGATTCTTATATTGCCTATTTGAGGCGCGACAGAAGTGCTATCAAACGAAATCCCGCAACCATAGCAAGAATCTGCGGTAGATTGCAAGAAATGGGATTAGATGAAATTTACAAAAGTCTTTCCCAACCCAAAGAAACTAATCGCCAAATTGGACCACTTTTCAAGCGGTGGGTGAATAGTGGTATTTTAGGAATCCAGCCTGTTAGCCTAGAAATATTCAAAAATACAAACGATAATGCTATTTTAAATGCTTCTGATTTAGCTATGCAAGAATTTGCAAGGGAATATTTAGGCTATACTCGCTTAAAAGGCTTGGATTTTATCGCAAAATTCAATGGAAAAATTATCATCGGTGAAGCAAAGTTTTTGAGTGATTTTGGCGGACATCAAAATGCCCAACTCGAAGATGCAATAAGTCTGCTTAATAGCCCCCTAGATTCAAATATTATAAAAATTGCGATTTTAGATGGTGTGTGCTATATTCAAGGAAAACATAAGATGTTTGAGACACTAACGAATAGCTATCAAGATGATAATATTTTATCCGCTTTGCTTTTAAGAGATTTTCTTTATCAGGTGTAGAGAATGTTTGATTTTTTTAATCATTTCAAATCCCCACAAGATTTTTTACAACTTCATTTTAAGAATGAGCTGCAGGGAGATTTTAATCAAGAAAACTTTCTGGTTTTTGATGATAATCTTAATGCTATGCAAAATCTTTTGCAAAACCAAAATTTTAATCAAGGCAAGACTTTTAAAAATAGCATTGATTTAATTTACATTGACCCTCCTTTTGGGACAAATAATGTTTTTAGAATGGGCAGCACAATGAGTGCGAGATTAGATTCAAAAATCGCTTATAAGGATAAGTTTAGTTTAGAATCTTATTTAGAATTTCTCTATTATCGTTTGATTTTAATCAAAGAGTTAATGAGTGAAAAAGCAAGCTTTTATATCCATATTGATATAAAAATGGGACATTATGTCAAAATTTTATGTGATGAGATTTTTGGTAGAGAAAACTTCATTAATGATATTACACGCATCAAATGTAATCCAAAGAATTTTGCAAGAAGAGGCTATGGAAACATTAAAGATATGATTTTATTTTACGCAAAAACTAGTCAATATATTTGGAATGAAGTTTATGAAGAGATTTCGCCACTTGAAATCAATAAACGATTTAAAAAACAAGATAATAAAGGATTCTATACGACTATTCCTCTTCACGCACCGGGTGTTACACAAAATGGCGAAAGTGGGCAAGAATGGAATGGTTTAAAACCTCCACAAGGGAGGCATTGGCGTTGCTCTTTGGCTGAATTAGATAGACTAAATGAAGAAGGATTGATTGAATGGAGTAAAAATGGAGTTCCTAGAAAGAAGATTTATGCACAAGATTCTAAGGGAAAGAAGATTCAAGATATTTGGGAGTTTAAAGATATGCAAAATCCAATCTATCCCACACAAAAAAATAACGCAATGCTAAGAAGAATTATCCAAATGTCTTCCAATAGAGATTCTATGGTAATGGATTGCTTTTGTGGTAGTGGAGGATTCCTCAAAGAGGCATTTTTATTAGAACGCAAATTTATAGGAATAGATGAAAGCAAGGAAGCAATTAAGATTAATCAAGAATGGATACATGAATTTAATCAACAAAGTCTTATCAAATATGAATGTGGAACCTTAAAGCCAAAAATAGATAGAGTAAATGAATATTGTATTAAAAAACTTGAAATAGCAGAAAATGCCTAGTTGCTTACAAAGGACTACCCATGCCCCGCCCCAATACCAAAACCGACCTATTATGCCAAAGCCAAGCACATTTTGAACAGCTCTTTGCGCTCATTGATTCTATGCCTGATGCACGGCAAACTGCAAAGTTTGATTATAATGAGCGCGACAAGACTTTGCGAGATATTCTTGTGCATTTGGTTGAATGGCAAAAGTTGCTGCTTCATTTTGTGCAAACAAATCTTAGCAAAACGACTGATTTTGTGCCTTTTTTGCCCGCACCTTATAATTTTAGGACTTATCCCAAAATGAACCAAGAAATATGGCACAAACACCAAAAGACATCTTTAGATGACGCAAAGACAATGTTGCACAAAAGTCATCGTGATTGTATAGAAATGATAGAAAATCTCGCAGAAAATGAGCTGTTTGTGAAAAAGCATTATGCTTGGTGTGGCACAACGAGTCTTGGGAGCTATTGTGTGAGTGCGACCTCGAGCCATTATGATTGGGCAATAAAGACAATTAAAAAAGCTTTAAAATCACACAAATGATTATCCTAAAAGAATCTGCACCGCGCTTAAGACAAGCAAAGCTGCCATTGTCAAATTTGCGGCTTTATAATGTTTGATTAAAAAAGCCTTGAGCATAGCGCCGGCTATCACCCACAAAAAGATTCCCATAAATCCAATGATAATAGAAAGCAAGATAAACACACTTGTATAAAAAAGGCTTTGATAATAGGGTAAAACAAAGGAAATATGTATAGTAATTCCATATAAAATGATTTTGACATTCACAAACTGCAAGAAAAAGGCGTTGAAAAACCCGAGCCTCTGATTGTGCGTTTTTTCGAGGTTTTGGGGTTTGCTGATGCCGACTTTGTAGGCAAGATAAAGCACATACCCCACACCCAAAATCTTTAAAACCCCCAAGACATCGGGCAAAAGTTCAATCAAAACATTACACCCAAACCCACACAAAATCATAATAGATGCAAAGCCCGCGTAGATTCCTAAAATAAGCTTTTTGCTCTCTCTATAACCATAATTCACAACACTATTTAGGGCAAGGATATTATTTGGACCCGGTGTCGTGGCGGTAATGCTTGAATAGATAAGAAACGAAAGAAAGGTTTCAAGGCTCATTTGCCAGCCCCCTAGACTTTTGGAGTGTATTGTATCAAAAAAAAAAAAACATAATTTCGCAAGTAAGGGGCAAAAATTTATGATTAATATATTTTTGAGCGGGGATTCTGTGTTATAATGAATGATAAGACAAGGAGGGCAAATGGCAACGAGTGAGGGCTTTAAAGATTTTGTGCTAGAGATTCTTGATAGCGCGTTGCACGACACGCAGTATCGCTTTAGTGCAAAAAAGATGTTTGGTGAGTATTGCATTTATGTGCTTGAGACTTCTTGTCTAGAAGCTCTGCCAAAGCCTATTTTTTTGCTTTGTGATGAGACACTTTTTGTCAAACAGCATGCAGTTTTGAAACCTCTTTTAGATTCTTCCCCCAAAGGTTTTCCTTATCAGGGTGCTAAAGAATCTTACATTCTTGATGTCGATTCGGCAGAACTTTTGCGAGAAGTTACGCTTGTTCTTGCGCCAACTTTGCCGCTGCCTAAGCCCAAAAAGGCAAAGAAAACAAGCAAGAAATAAAAAGATATGCTATGAAAACAATCCAATACCGCAATCTTTGTGCCGATGAAATTCATAGTGGGTTGTTTTTGGCTTTTGTGCGACACCAAGAAGTTACAAAATGTTGGCGAAAAGAAAATAATCAATGGATTCTCAAAGATGACCCTTTTATCGATGATTGGACGCAAAAAGATTATCAAAATTTGCTTACTCACCTCAAACAAATCATTAAAACAAATGGCTTTGTTTATGCGGCTTTTTATCAGAATCAACTTAAAGGTTTTGTGTCGGTTGCTGCAAATTTTTTTGGTGGTGAGCAAGCTTATTTAGATATGACTGAACTGCATGTTTCTAAAGATTTTCGGCATCATGGTATTGGCAGCATTCTTTTTGGTGCAGCAAAAGAATGGGCAAAGAAAAATGGAGCAAAAAAGCTCTATCTCTCAACCCATTCAGCCTTTGAAACACAAAATTTTTATCGCAAAATGGGTTGTGTCGAGGCAAAGTTTGCCCACCAAGAACATATTCGCGCAGAACCTTATGATTGTCAGCTTGAATGTGTCTTATAATATGCCACAAAAGGATAAAAATGAACCAAACAATGCAAAAATTTGATTTTAAAAAAGCCTTTAAAGATTTATATGCTCCAAAGCCGATTCCAACGCGCGTTTTTGTGCCACAAATGTCTTTTATTGCTATAAAAGGCGAGGGCAACCCAAATGATAGTGCTGGTGCATATCAAAAGGCTTTAGAGATTTTATATGCTCTTTCCTATACAATAAAAATGGATAAGGGCAAAAAGATTCAAGATTATTTTGAATATGTTGTGCCTCCTTTAGAATCACTATGGTGGAATAATGAAGATGTGAAAAACAAAGATAATTTTCAATGGCAAGCAATGATTGCCCAACCAAAATTTGTAACTTTAGAAGTTTTTAAGTGGGCATGTGAAGAAGTTTTGAATAAAAAGCATTTAGATTGCAATCAAGCACAATTGATAAGTTTTGAAGAAGGATTATGTGTGCAGATGTTGCATCTTGGTTGCTATGATGATGAACCCAAAAGTATTGCGCAAATGGAAGAATTTATTGCTTCTTTTTCTCTTCAGAACGATATTGGCAACATCAAAGATGGATTCCAAAGAGCACATCACGAAATTTATTTGAGCAATCCTAATAAAACTGCCCCGCAAAAGCTTAAAACTATTCTGCGCATTCCTGTGCGAGAATCTGCAGTATCTCATTAAAATTTTGCAAATTTTTTAGTAAATCAATCTCGAGCTAAAAATGATAATCTTTAAAGAAACTTTATATTTCAGAATCTAAAGGACAAATCATGGCGTATTGCTTATTTGTGATTGTAATGCTTTTGATTTATTGGCGACCTTTTAATATCCCACTTTGGGCTGTTAGCACACTGGGTGCGGGTATTGCGCTTATGCTTGGAATCGTAAGTGTGGGCGATGTCTGGTTTGTGTGGGGAATGGTCTGGGATTCAACTTTGGTTTTAGTCGGGCTTATTGTTTTAACGCTTGCAATGGAGCGCATTGGATTTTTTGCCTATTTGGCACATAAGATTATAATTTTTGCAGCAGAAAAGAGGGAAAAGAATCGTTTTTCTAGGCAATATGATTTAGATTCTACGCAAGACTTATTACAAATCCCATGTAAAAGCGCGAAACTCTTTGTCTTTTTAGTATTTTTTGGAGCATTTTTGGCAACATTTCTAGCAAACGATGGTGCAATTTTAGTTCTAACCCCGCTGATGTTTGCTCTGTTTCCCTATAAAAACGAGAGTATTTATACACCTTTAATCTTGTTTTTGCTTTTTATGAGTTTTATTAGCGACTTTGCCTCAAATCTCTTTGTGCTTTCAAATCTTACCAATATTTTAACCGCTTCTGTTTTTGGGATTTCGTTTGTTGATTTTGTGCGCTTTATGGCTTTGCCACAGCTTTTTGCGATTCTCTCATCGTTATTGATTTTTTGGGTAGTTTTGGGCAAAAAGTTGCCTGAAACACTCATGATGACAAGCAATTTTAAAGCAGATTCTATTAGCAATTTTGGTATTTTCTTTTGTTTTTTGCTGTTAATTTTATTGCCAATTTTTGCGATTGTTGGGGCATATTTTAAAATCCCACTTTCTCTTTTTGTCGGGGTTTGTGCGATTTTAGCTTTGGGCTATGGGGTAAAAATCCAAAAAATTATGCTATTTTCTTTGCTTAAAGATTCTCCTTTTAGTGTGGTGGTTTTTAGTGTTGGATTATTTGTGGTTGTGTTTGGGTTAAAGAATGCAGGTTTGCTAGATGATATACGTATTTGGATTATAGATATAACGACACTCGGAAAGGAAATGAGCCTTTTGTGTATTGGGTTTTTAAGTGCGCTAGGGAGTAGCCTTATCAATAACTTACCTATGGTCATGTTGGGTGATTTAGCTTTGAAAGATAACCATGATTTGTCGTTCGTTTTTGCGCATTTGCTGGGTTGTAATATTGGCGCAAAGCTTACCCCCATTGGTTCGCTTGCGACACTTTTGTGGCTTGCAAACCTTAGGCGATATGGGGTGAAGATTCCACTTTTTAAATTTCTAAAACTCGCTTTTGTCTTTAGTGTGGTTGTGCTTTTTTGTGCGATTTTGGGGTTAGTTTTGAGTGTGGCATTAATGGATTTTGATTAGCCCAATTTTATGATTAGATTGTTATTTTGTTTTAAAAACGCTTCACCCTACAAAAAATAAAGGAAAACCTTTATTGTTAAACCTGCATTCAATGTTTCGCATAAGACAACCTTATCAGTTTGGATACTTACAACTTCGGTGCAAGAAGTAGGAGCTCCTGCAACATTATGAGGGTGAAATCTAGAATCCTTGCGATATTTAAGTCTTCAAGTGCCATCACCCCCTACATTGTTTATACCCAAAAAGTCTTTAGTGCTAGATTATAAAAGAATCTTGCTCTTGAGGATACGCGCTCTAAGCTATTATTTCTAAAAAAAATATGAAGCATAAAATCCTTTGGCAGATGAGATTATCGTTTAATATAATTTTGTGTAAAAGGTAACAGATATTGTAAGCCACTACAATGGATATAACCTTCATAGAGTTTAAGTTGTGAGGGAGATTCTAAGAAAGTTTGGGAATAAGTAGAGATAATCTCTCTGACACTATCTCTTATATCATAATACTCCATTAATTCTTCGAATGTTTTTTCATTTGTGCCTACACTTTTTTTATCAGGCATTTTTAATACCCATACTTTAGCCCAATTATTGGATTCTATATTCCATACTAAGATGAGATTTTGTTTTTCTTTTTCATAATAGGATTTTTGAGCTAAATAATATGTGCTTAACTCTTCATATACAAAGCTAAATGGTGTTTCATCTCCCCAACCATTTTCTTCTTGGAGTTTTTGGAATTTAGGTTCAAGGAGGGCATAACTAAACTCTTGTGAGAAGAGTTGTGCAATAATCTTTCCTTCTTTGGTATCGGGTTTATCACGGAGATTTACAATAAAATCATTAATGTTTGTCATTGTAGTTGCTAATGCAGCAGTAGGGAGAGGGGTGAAGAGGTCTTTGTAGGTGATGAGTCTGTCAGTAGCAAGGTCATATCCAAGTGGTTCTTCTTCAATAATATTTAAAGCTGTATTTGTTGGTAAAATTTGATAGGATTTAATAATACCAAGACAAAGCGCAATAAATATCATTCCCCCTGTATCCTCGCTTGGTTGTAAATATTTATCATAATGGGGAAAGGTAATTGTTTTGCTAAAATTTGTCTGCGAAATGCCTTGATATGGATACCAATGTGCAATATACCATTCAAACTCTATTTCCATAGGCACAAACACACTTCCAAATCGTGAATTAAAGAATCTCTCTTGTTGGGATTGACTTAAATCACTTTGAGAGAGGATTTCCTTTACAAGGTCATAGTTAAATTATAAGGAGGATTGATTTCTTTTAATTCTCTATCTAATTCATTTTTGGCTATTTTTTTAGAAAAATCCTTAGCATACAATATAGCATAATACATAGAATTACCCTCTTCTGGAAAAAAGATTAAATCAATGTTTTTATTATAATTTATATCAAAAGCCCAAGAGATTCTAAGTTGCCTTTGAGTTTAAGAGTGTCGCCTCTTAATTTTTCTCTATAATCTTTAACAAGATAGCTCTCTTCAGTATCCGGAATTAGATATAACGACTGCATAGTTCCCCCTTTATTTTTATAAAATTCATCACTCAAATTAAAATCATTTGCAAAAGCTAAAGCAATGAAAAATAGTAAGTATTGTTTCATCTTACTCTATCGCTCTTAATCCATAGCTTAATAAATTCGCCATTTTGACGCTTATAGGCAACAAAGCTAAATTCTCCTTTATTTTGCAAGAGATTGATTTTATCTTTTGGAATTAAAAATAAATCATTGATTTTACACTTTTCATCGGGAGCAGAATAAAAGTAAGCTCTTTCTTTTGAATTTGCACCAATGATTTCATTTTGCATTAGAAAATCCACATTTAAATACTTATATTGATTTTGCAAAGCTGAAGTTTGAGCAAAATTACAATATTTCAAGCAGTCATTGAATTTATTTGCTAGATTCTGATTTATAACCAATTCTTTCTCTTGCATACTATCTTTAAGTGTTTGCGTCTTTATATCATATTCAAACCAAGTGATAGTGCCTGTGCCTTGAAATTCTTTGTTATTTTTATCTCCCCAATCAAAAAATAGTTTTACTAGAATCTTATCATTATTCCAAGTATCAAATTCAAATGAGATATATTCCTTTACCCATTGTATATTTTTATCCCCTCTATAAGTTTCAAATTCATAATTGCTCGTTTTTGCAATTTTAGTAAAAATCTCTACACATTGCGGATTTGGTTGTGTAAGATTTTCAGAAAAATAGATTCTTGTTTCTTTGGGATTTTGAGCAAAAGTCGAAATTAAAGATAATATAAAAACAATAAAGACTCTTTTCATTTTTTATCTCCTACAATTTCATCAACTATTCGGGCTTTAATCGGCTCAATAGCTTTTTTATATGCTTCTTGTGCTTGCGTTTGCACTGAGTGCCATCTTGCCCAATTTCCATTATGCTTATTGATATAATAAGCTTTATATGCCATTCCTGCTAAAACTGAAGGCATTACTATAAATTGCTTCTTTCTATCCTTAACTTGAGCGTTTCCTCCTTGCTCACTTAATCCCCTTACCTTCATAAGCCGACCATATTCCTATTGGTTTATAGTTTGGATTTTGGTCAAAGAATTTACTATCCCAACCATAATAGGGAGCATTGCCAAATGCTTCCATACCACCTGTTCCTGTATGTTTATATTGTCCTGAATCAAAATGTGCTGTTTCGCTTCTATACATTTTTTCAATAATTCTTGCCATTTCTTCCCCATATTTATGATAAATAATCTTTAAAGCTTCTTTTGCATCATCTAAGGTATAAAGCCTTTCGTTCTTCTGCTCTATTTTTTTGCTTTCTTCCTTAAACTTATTGATTATCCTTACTTCTACATCTCTTGCGATAAATTCTTTTATATCTTGTTCATCGTTATTAATAGTGTTATTCTTTAATAAATTTGCTAAAATTTCCCTCATTGTCTCGCCGTTTATGATATTTAACGCAATTTTATCCCCAATCAACAAACAACCAGCGGAATGCTTTGGAGATTTTCCATTATGAATTAAAATCTCCCTACCTTTACCTATAAACCCATTATGAAGTTTTAAAACATTTGTGAATATGTTTCCTCTATGCCAAGTTGTATTATATCTTCCCTCTGGGATTCTAAGCTTAATTTCTCCTCCTATACTATCATGTCCATTTCTTTCTAAGATATAGGCATAAGGATTATTTGTAGGTAGGTTATTTGGATTATAATATTCATATTGCTTTGTTTTCTCTCCTATGATATTGCCATTATTGCCTATTTCTACGCCATATATTTCATTCACCATCACTCCAAGCTTGTGGATAGCAGTCTTTAGAAATGCAAACAAGTTCTATCCATTCAGATTCTGTTGTAAGCCTAGTGATGCCACCAATACTGACGAAATTCCATATTTTACCAGCAAATTTTACCTTGCCTTTGTAGGTGCAACCAGCACCACCAAAATAATGCAAACTCCACACAACAATATGTTTTTTCAAATATTGTTCCATTTGTTTTGAGTCTTTTGGTAGAGATTGCGTATTTTTGCAATATTCCAATGCTTCTTGATTGCTCAAACCGCTATTTTTCCAATTTATTTCGGTATCCACTTCTAGCACTTCTATAGGTTGAATCTCCCACAAATGCGCATAAGGTGGAATCGGATTGGCAAAGATAATATTGCAACACAAAAGCCAAATTAATTTAATTTTTCTCATACAAATCTTTTGCTTCTCCTCTAGTTTTTGCGGTGAAATATCATCGTGCTCATAAATATCATTATTTGTGAGATTATATTCTTTTTTGAGGATTTCTATCAGGTTTTTAATAGAATCTTTTTGTGCTCGTGTAGGAATGTCCCAACTAGCGGTATAAGAAGTAATTTGTGGGTATTTCTTATCAATAGGCATTTTTGTAAGTTATTTGCTTTCCCCACCACTTCTATACCAATAGATTGACTCATTTTAGCAGATTCTAGATTATTTTTCTCACATAGCTCTTTATAAGTTAAAACTCCTGAATCTATAAGAAGCTCTTTCATTCTGCTATAATAAGCGAGATCAAAAATTGTATGTCTAGGCGTGATAAGGCAATTCAATAAGAAATTTGGCTTCTTCTACATGGTCTTCTACCGAACTTATACCACAAATTGATGTTATTCTATTTAAGTATGTCTTCTGTAGTAAGAATGTTTTCATCAGCCTTTATGATTCTATCTGCTTCATGAAATGAAAAATTGCTCGTAAGGTCTTTTAGACTTAAGCCATACTCATTAAATAAATAATTCAGTATAGAAAAGTCATTATCATTTTCCCCTCAAATCAAAGCTGCCTTGAGTATGATAGGATAAGGATCAAGCAATGGAGACTTAACTATTATGCTGTTCTCATCAACTTGTCTTTATTTTTTATATTTGAAAATCTTCTCTCCGTAGCAGTTTATCTCTGCAGAATAATCTTTTAAAATATCCTTTACCTTAGCTAAGTCATTATCATCTATAGCTTCAAGCACTTCATTTTCTATTTTGTCTGCTTCTTTAAAGCTCAATGCTTTCATCTCTTCTCTTGTTTTCATTGTGTCTCCTACAATCGTTTTTTTTTTTTTGAATCCTTGCGAGAAATGTATCAAAACAAGCTTCGTGTAGCAATTAATCCCACCAAAAATACCATACTGACGAGTATTTGAGCATTGTTTTGTATTCTTGCAGATTCTCACAACTTTGCAAAATATCTGGGTTAAAAATAAGATGTTCTCTTGCTAACTGACTTAAAGTCTGCTCATCAGAGATAAAGTCCTCTTTTTTTGAGGGAAGTATCATACATTGCCACTCACAATAGCTCACAACCGCAGGATAGAATCTCTTACTCCATTCCTTAAAAATCGCAGCTTGCAAACTCGGCGCAGGACATTCATTAAAATCACCCATAGGCACATAACATGCAAGCTCGTATGGCTCACGGGCAGGGATTTGTGCCAAAATCAAATCTTGATGCTCATCTTCACGAAAAATGATTAACTCCTGCAAACCTTTGCTTTGATTGTTTGTCGCGGGGCTTTGCAAATCAGATTCTAGCTCTTGCACAAATGCTCGCTCTTCCTCTCCCCAAATCTCTATCAAATCTTGAGCAAGAAATGCTCTCGCCTCATTTTCAAGGCTTTGAATACGCGCTACCTCTTTACGCACGGCTATAAGAGAATCTGCAAGGCTTACTTTGTGTTCCTCAAGGAAAGATTCTAGGCTTTCGACAAGGTATGAGCTAGGGATAATCAAAAGCGGGAGTGAATAATCCTCGCCTGCCTCTCTTGCTTTTGCTACTTTTTCAAGCTCTTCTGTCATTCGTTTCATAAGGCTTTCACTCGTGTATGTGCCACCTTTAATCACTTCACAAGGACATTGCAAAAAATCCATAATAAAACGAATAGATTCATAATCCCTTGTATTGCTCTGATTATTTTTATTGGCAAAAATATTTTTAATAACTTCTAAAAATTTCATAGCACTCCTCCAAACACAAACATTCTATCAAAAAAAAAAAAAAACGATTTTGAAACACAAACTCTATAATCTGAAAAAGGATAAAAGGAGTAAAAATAAAAACACAAAAAGATTTAAGAATCTAAAGAAATCTTAGCGGGAACAAGCCTTTGCAAAATCGCAAGGGCTTATTTTAGTGTAAGGTTATCCACCTATCTGACAAATAATCAAAATTAAGCGAATTTCTTTTTATTGGCATCATCAAGAATATTTTTCGCAATATCATTGACATTTTTACTGATGCCATTTGTTGCGTTTGCCACTTCGACATTTTCATTTGTAACTTCTTCTAGTTGGGCGATCGCTTCGTTGATTTGAGAGATGCCTTGGCTTTGTTCTCGGATAGATTCACTCATCTCATTGACACTTTGGACAAGCACATTGACATTTGCTTCAATCTCTCCAAGTGATTTACCTGTGCGTTCGGCGAGTTTGCGCACTTCATCAGCAACGACTGCAAAACCTCGTCCATGCTCCCCTGCACGCGCCGCTTCAATGGCTGCATTAAGCGCAAGGAGATTTGTTTGGTCTGCAATGTCTTTAATCACACCCACAATACCCTTAATATCTTCTGCTTGTCTTGTAGTATCACTTGTTTTATTACTGACATTTTGCATAGATGAAGTGATTTCTTCTACTGCAACAGCAGATTGTTGAAGTGAATTTGCTTGAGTTTGTGAGCCTTCAAGGAGTTTTTGCATTGATTTTTCAAGCTCTGAAGATTGCGCGGAAAGATCTTGAGCAAAATTTGAAGTAGAAGTAAGCATTTCTCGAATCTCTTCTCCCAAAGTATTAGTAATTGTTTCTACACTGCCTTGAGCATTTTTGACTTCTGTCGTAAAGTCTAATGCTTTGTAAGATTCAAAAACGCGGTGAATCTCATTCATATCACTTCCGATTTTTCTTTGCAATACATCAAGCATATTATTTAATACATCTTTAAGCTCTGCAAGTTGTGGATTAGCAGGTTGTTTGACAATTCTTGCAGTCAAATCGCCATTTTCAATACACTTGGCTGTCTGTGCAGATTGCTCAATTGCTTCTTCATCGACTTTTAGAGAATCTTGTGTGCGCTTGATATTATCATTGATCAATTTACCCATAATGCCTAACTCATCGTTAGCGCGGATTTTCACAAAATGCACTTCTTTACTCTCATGATTGAGAAATTTAAAGAACGAATCAAGTGTCCCGACAAGCACAGGCAGACGATTCCCAATATTTCTTTTAACATACACATAGACCAACAACATAGCAAGAATGACAAATATCAAAGAAATACCCGCAATGATCATTTCTAAACGATACAAAGGCGCAAGCACAGAATCTTCTGGAGCGATGACTGCAAAGGAGAAGTTTGCAGAGCCACTTGAGGTAGAAAAGCTATTTGCAGCAGCATAACTATCTACACCCGCAAGAGTTCTGTATCTTACCACGCTTGATTTATTTGCCTTAATAGTTTCGTCCAATTCTCGAACTCCGGGGTGTTTATTAATATCAGATAAACGTTTCAATAAAATATCTTTATTGTTATTTGCGATGATATTTCCTTCAGAATCAAAAAATACTTTCAACTCACCATCAAAAACGCTTTCTGCTCTGTTATTTATAAAATCTAATATAGTATGTTCAGTATTAAGGATAAATCCCACTACCCCAACAAGCTGTTTGCGACTATCAAATAAAGGAAGTGTGAGTGAAAAACCTATAAATTCATCTTCTTCTATTTTAATTTTAGTCGCTTTTCCAAAAAAGACTTCATTGCTTCCGTATTTACCTTCCTTGAGTGCATTTTGCACAGCCATAAGATCTTGCACTAGAGAATCTGAAGGTTTTTTATGCACGACACCACCCTTTGTATGTGTATCAGTGTCATAAAGTAGCGTTACAAATTTACCGCTTGGCGTTAGATTCTTAGAGTCATTTTTAAAATGTGCGGGAGGATTGACAAGATACAGAAATGCGTAATCCGCATACAATGAACTATCAAAGACGCCTTCCAATACACTTACTGTCCTTGCCAAACTCATTTGTTCAGGATCTACGGTCTCAAAAACATAATTCAATACCGATGCACCTGCTTGTGTGATAGTAATGAGCTCTTCTAAAATACCTTGGACATATTCGCCATCTCCTTCTGCCGCCTTTGAAATAATACTTCTCGCATCGCGTTCCATATTCTCTCTGACCATACTTGTAATGATGATAGCAAGGATAAAAATACCAGCAATAAACATTAATCCGATTGCCATAACCAGCTTAGTTTGCAATTTCAAATCTTTCATGATTAAACACCTCCTTTTTATACCTGAAAGACAAAATAAATCAAAAATGCTTATTTTATTTAAAAAATCTTTGACTTAGTTTAAAAATTAAATTAATTTTTTAATTTTATTTTTTAATAATTTATTATAATTTTTAATGATTTGCAGTCTAAATGAATATTAAGATTTGAATCAAATTTCAAGTTTGAGCCTAGACTTCTCTAGTCTAAGCTCATTAAAATCTAAGGATTCCAAATAGTCTTAAGCGTGATTGAGACCTTGTCGCTATTCATCATTGAGCCTTGAATATCAAAATCCTTGATATTAATCTCACTGGTAAGATTGATAGTGGGATTAGCCTGAAGATTCTCTATGATACTTTCAAACACGATTGGTTGGCTGATGCCATGCAAAGTCAGATTCCCTATCACTTGTCCCTTAATACTCTCTTGTGTGCGGCTTTGCTCTTGATAGTCTGTCATTATAAATTCACCTTTAGCAAATCTCGCCTCATCGAGAAAATCACTCTCCAAAAGGTGTTTATCACGCTTTTGACTATCAGTAAAAACAGATTTGATGATAATTTCACCCTTTAAACGCTTAATCACATCACCTTCTAAAGTCAGATTCCCACTAGATTGCTTAAAAACACCTTCTACGCTCATCACACCAAATTTTTTCACTTTGAATCCAATATGAGAACGCGAATCTAAAGTATAATCTTTAGCAAAGCCAAGCCCGACACACAAGCACAACGCTATTATCATTTTTACAGATACTTTTATCATAACAAACTCCTTATTAATTAGTCTTTTTTAGATTTAATAGATTCAAAAACCCTTAATAGCAAGCTATGCAAAGTCTTGATTTGATCTTGATTGAGCGCACTTTGCAACAAATCCTCTTGCGTTTTTAACATCAAGGCAAAAGTTTTTTGACACACTTCCGCGCCTCTTTGGGTGAGACAAATCAGATTTTCCTTGCGGTTTTTAGGATTCTTAAATCGATACACGAGACCCTTTTGCTCCAAATCATCAATCAAAAAGCGAACATAATTTTTATCCACTTTTACAAGACGACACAAACGCACTTGACAACAAGGCTCTTGATAGCACCGCCACAGAATCCCCGCTTGTTGATAATTCAAATTGTAAGTGCGAATACCCTCATCAAAAGTCGAAGAAATCCAATCCCGCATTTGTGTTGCTAAAAATCCGATACACTCGCAAATATCAGGGTTGATTGACACATCTTGCGAATTTTTGCTTTTCATTTGACCTTGCTCCTTGTAAAATTTGCATTGAACATTTACGCAAAGACTTGAGGCGAGCCTTCACTCCTTTATTGTTCTCTCTCAAGTTGTTTTTAGCCTTATGCTAGTGTTGCTCTTTAGACTGATAAGCCCACTCCAAGTTTTGCGTGATGCCATTTAAAATTAAATAGCATTTTTAAGGATAGTAATAAAAAATGACTATCCTTAAAAAGTATTATAATAAAACCAAATTTTAAAGTCAAGGAAATGCAAGCAAAATCATCAGGAGAGATTAAATAAACTAATGATACAATCCCAGTTTTATCCACAAATACCTAAAATACAGAGGAATAAAATGCAAAAACTTAAGACAATCAAACGCCAACGATACAAATGGAATATCGCAATATGTTGGCACATCTTCACGCATTTATCAAATCTCTTGACTAAATCCAGACAAATAATTACAACGGGGGGGGGGGCATAATCCACCGCTGATTGTTACACTGACTTCATTTCCTGCAAGAATCCGTTTCGTCAAATACACACTCTTATCAATGTTTTATCAAGACACAAAGCCCGATAAGATTCTTCTTTATCTCTCTTCTCAAGAATTTCCTAAGCAAAAATCCAGCTTGCCTTTGAGTTTAAGAATCTTTGAATCCCTCTCTTTGATTGAAATCCACTTCGTAGAGCCAAATTATAAAGCTTACAAAAAGCTTATTTATGCCCTTGCTGATTATCCCGATGCGATTTTAGTAACCATAGATGATGACCAATTCTATGACGCTACTATGCTTACTTTATTGCTTGATTCTTATTATAAATACCCACAGGCTATTCATTGTCATTGTGCAGACGCAAAATTACTCAACAAACTACTACACACTTATATTGAGCTTCGTGAAGATTTGCCATTTCTCGCAGGGATTCCTATCGGCGTAGGAGGCATACTCTATCCTCCACACTCTTTACACCCAGATATTTTTCTCCATGAGGTTTTCACATCAATCGCTCCTATTGGTGATGATTTGTGGTTTTTTGCAATGAGTGTGAAAAACCATACTCCCAAAGTCCTTGTCAAAAACGCCTCTTATCACCCCAAACTTCAAGTGGTAGCATGGGAAGAAACGCCCAACCTTTGGGACACAAATATCACACAAAATTCTCCTCAACTTGAAGCCATTTTCCAAACCTATCCAGAGATCAAAACCCTACTTTTAGAAAGCATTACTACTCCAAATATTCCTCCAAAAACATAACATAAAAGAATTTTAATAAATTTTGAGTATAATCCTAAGATTCTCTAAAGACTTAGTTCAAGAAAACTTTATAAGGATTATCAATGAAAGGCATTATTTTAGCAGGGGGAAGCGGGACGCGACTTTATCCAAGCACGATTGCACTTTGCAAACAGCTTTTGCCTATCTATGATAAACCGATGATTTATTATCCTTTGTCTGTGCTGATGTTGGCTCAAATCCGCGAGATTCTATTGATTTCTACACCCAAAGACACACCGAGATTCAAAGAAATTTTTGGCAATGGCGATTGGCTAGGAATCAAGCTTGATTATTGTATCCAAGAGAAGCCCGAAGGCTTAGCGCAAGGGCTAAGTTTAGCAGAATCTTTTGTACAAAATGATGAGATTGCCCTAATTTTGGGCGATAATATCTTCTATGGGCAAGGATTTACGCCTATGCTAGAATCTGCAAAAGACAATGCCCAAAAAGGCTTTGCCACGCTCTTTACCTATCGCGTCAATGAACCCCAACATTTCGGTGTGGCAGAGATTGATACAGAAGGCAATGTGCTAAGCTTAGAAGAAAAGCCTTTAGAGCCCAAAAGCCACTATATCGCCACGGGGCTATATTTCTATGACAATCAAGCCGTTGAGATTGCAAAAAATCTCGCTCCTAGCCCACGCGGAGAATATGAGATTACCGATGTGAATATCGCCTATCTCAAAATGGGCAAACTCAAAGCCCAAATGCTAGGGAGAGGCTTTGCGTGGCTTGATACTGGCACACATGATAGTCTCATTGATGCGGGGACTTTTGTGCAAACGATTGAATTGCGGCAAGGCTATAAAATCGCGTGTTTGGAAGAGATTGCCTATCATAACGGCTGGATTAGCGAAGCGCAGCTCTTAGACAGGGTAGATAAACTAAGCAAAAGCGGCTATGGAGCGTATCTCAAAAATCTTTTAGATTCTAAAGAGCCTAGTTTTAGGGGATATTACCGATGAAAAATATCTTAATCACCGGCGGGGCAGGATTCATCGGGAGCAACTTTATCCTTTATTTTTTGGAAAAATACCCGCATTATCACCTTATCAATGTGGATTCTCTGACTTACGCTGGGGATTTAGAGAATCTTAAAGGTGTGGAGCAATACCCGCATTATACCTTTGTGCAAGGGGATATTTGTGATGAATCCCTTATGCGTGAGATTTTCGCAAAATACTGCATTGAGGGCGTCATTCACTTTGCCGCAGAATCCCATGTGGATAATTCTATCGCTAATCCCTCTGCTTTTGTCCAAACTAATGTCAATGGCACTTTTAACCTCCTCCACAGCGCGTATTTGAGCTGGTTTGACGCACCAAGTAAGCCTAAAATTGGCAAAGAACATTGCGTTTTTCACCATATCAGCACTGATGAAGTCTTTGGCTCACTCGGTGAAAGTGGGTATTTTAGTGAATCTACTCCTTATGCGCCAAACTCCCCCTATTCTGCTTCTAAAGCGTCAAGTGATATGTTGGTTCGGAGCTATCATCACACTTATGGGCTAAAGACTTTTATCACGAATTGTTCGAATAATTATGGTCCAAAGCAGCACGATGAAAAGCTTATCCCCACGATTATTAGGAATGCACTACAAAACAAGGAGATTCCTATCTATGGTGATGGCAAAAATATCCGCGATTGGCTTTTCGTAAAAGATCATTGCCGCGCGATTGATGCGGTTTTTCATTCTTGCTATTTTGGGGAGACTTTCAATATCGGCGGAAACAACGAAAAAAACAATATCGAGATTGCGAGGCTCATTTGCGAGATTTTAGACAAAAAACTGCCTAAAGAGAAAAGTTATGCAGAGCAGATTGCCTTTGTGCAAGACCGCGCGGGACATGACAGACGCTATGCGATAGATATGAGCAAACTCACCAAAACCTTTGGCTTTGCGCCAAGTGATTTTGCGACCAATCTCACACAAACGATTCAATTCTATATCACTAAATACTGCGGGGGGGGGGGATAGAATAATCTTTTCTTGTCTTTTATCACTCCTTTTGCCCTTCAAATCTCATCAAAAGGAGTTCAGATGAAAGTCAATCATTTTAATTCAAGTGAAAAGATTTTGCGCTACACAAACAAAATCGATTATTTTCTCAACGCACACAAAACACTTATCGTAACCGAGCTTGATTTAACCAACAAATGCAACCATCGTTGTCCGGGCTGCTGTGGGCATAATGAAAACAATGCCGAGCTAAGCAAAGACCAAATCACAACCATTGTAGAGAATCTTAAAGCTATGGATAATAAAGGTGTGATTCTATCTGGTGGTGGAGAACCGACTTTGAGTCTTCATTTTGGCTATGCTGTGGAAAGTTTGAAACGCGCAGGAATGAATATCGGGCTTAATTCCAATGGCGGATTACTCAATGAAGAAAAATGTCATATCATCGCAAAGAATCTAGAGTATTTTAGAATCTCACTTGATGCAGGAAGTGCGCTAATGTATGAGAAAATCCATGGTATGAAACCTCATCATTTTGAAAAAACACTAGAGAATATCGCAATGTTTGCAAAAATAAAGACAGAGCTAGATTCACAGACAAGCTTTGGCATAGGCTTTTTGACAAGCAAAGAAACGCAAGAAGATATGGAAAAATTTGTGCTTATCATTAAAGAGATTGCAAAAAAGCATAAAGGGATTAATTTCGTGCAGTTTCGTCCCTTTATCGGGGATACTTTTGATATTTCACCGATTTTAGAGAATCTAAAGGCAAAGTATGAAGAGGAAGATTTTAAGATTCTCGCGAGTTTTCAAAAATACAACGAAATGGCAAACATTACTCATCGTGGCTATGATAAATGTCATGGAATGTTTTTTAGCACCGTGATTAGTGCGGATTTTAAAGTCTGGGCATGTTTGCATTTCAGACAAAGTGCAAAACATTTTTTAGGAGATTTAAAAGAGCAAAGTCTAGAGGAGATTTGGAGGGGTGCGAGAATCAAAGAGGTGTATCAAAGCATTGATTGTCAAAAATGCCCTATTTTATGTCGCAATGATAGTTTTAATAAAACTTTGGATAAACTTTCACTTGATATTATCAATAGTGAGTTTTTATAAAACAAATTTAAAGCAGCGGTTTCAAAATTTTGAATAGTAAAATTAATGGCAAATCTAAAGGTTTCATAAACTTTAATACAATAAAATAATTTAAAAAGAATCTGACTAAAAATCATTAAGGAAATCAACCAAGAGGAGTAAATAAAGTGAATTATAAGCTGATTAATTTTGATTTTTTTAATGATAAAGATTCTGTGCTTGTCGCGTTGCAAAAAGATGCAAATTGCCCTTTTGAGATTAAAAGAGTCTTTTATATCTTTGATGTCCCCCAAAATGGCATAAGGGGCAACCACGCCAATAGAGATTCTGCATTTTTGCTTGTCGCTTTAAATGGGAGCTGCAAAATCAAAGTCGATGATGCCACAACACAAGAGACTTTCACGCTCAACAACCCAAGACAGGGGCTTTATTTGGGTAAAATGCTGTGGAAGCAAATGTATGATTTCTCGAAAGATTGCGTTTTGCTCGTGCTTAGCGATTGCTATTACAACAAACAAGAATATATCAATGATTACGATGAATTTTGCGCGGTAATGCTGCGGGGGGGGGGGATAGATTATTATTTGCCCCTTGTGGCTTAAGGGTGGCATAGTATGGATTACAGAATCTTACCCTTGCACGCCTTTAGTGATAAAAGGGGGAGTTTGGTCGCCTTAGAATCGTGTAAAAATGTGCCTTTTGAGATAAAGCGTGTGTATTATATCTTTGACACTTCGCCAGAATTTGACAGAGGCGGACACGCACATACGAATCTTGAGCAGCTTATGCTATGCTTGGCGGGTTCTTGCGAGTTTGTTTTAGACGATGGCAAATGTAAGGAAAAAGTGATTTTAGATTCTCCCAAAGTGGGGCTATACATCGGTAAAAATATATGGAGAGAAATGAAAAATTTTTCTCGTGATTGTAGGTTGGTAGTTTTGGCGAGTGATTACTATGATGAGAATGAGTATATCAGAAGCTATGAAGAGTTTTTAAAAATGATAGGAGAAAGTAATGAATAATTATAAAATTGTGCAATTAACCTGTGGCTTGGGCAATCAAATGTTCCAATACGCCTTTGCTAAAAGCCTAAGCAAACATTTAGATTCTACAATCTTGCTTGATAAAGCATGGTTTAAAGATTATCCCGACAAATACGCTTTGGAGATTTTTAATCTTGATTTGGAGTTTGCAACACCCTCACAGATTCAAAAAGCAACAAAAAGGCAAACGAGATTGCCTCGATTCTTGCGTAAATTGCTAAAAAAAGAAAAATATGCCATTACAACAAGCGGGGCTTTTGAATTCCATGAAGCGTATCTTAAACCTAATTCATGGAAATATTTTATCGGTTTTTTCCAACACCCAAAATATCTAGAAGGCATTGAAGCAGAGATTAAACAAATATTTACCCCCCCCCCCCATATACCAATGATGATTCTGTCAAGGAAAGATTAGCAAAAATTACAAAAGCTACAAACAGCGTTTTTATCCATATAAGAAGAGGTGATTATTGCAAACTCTCATGGTGCTTAGAAATGGATTATTATCAAAAAGCAGTGCGTTATATACAAGAGCGTGTAGAGAATCCGACATTTTTTGTCTTTGGTGCTACGGATAATGACTTTATCCACAAGCTAGATTTGGGTGTGAATTTTGAGAATCTCGGAGAATCACACATCACAGCAGATAATCAACATCACGATATGTTTCTTATGAGTGCGTGTAAATATGGTATTATCGCAAATAGCACTTATAGCTGGTGGGGTGCTTATCTAGGCAGACAAAAGGATATTGTGATTGCACCAAGCAGTTGGATACCGGTTGAGGGGAGTTATCAAATCATTCCCAAAGAATGGATAAAGATAGAATCTACCAAAAACCCGCATATTATCCCTCCTATGCAACCAAAAGATAATCCACACAAAAAACCTCCCTACTCTCCTAAGAGATTCTTTAAAAATCTCCGTTATCTCGCACGATACGACATAAAAGAAATGTATCACAATCAACGCAATTATCAATTCTCACCCCAAATAGCAGAAAATTTCGCGGCAATGTTGCGTGATGAAATCAAAAATGATTGGGATATTATCACTCCACCAAAGATAAAAAATGAATTTGAGACTTTGCAAGAATTGATAGACACACAAAAAAGCTTTATCCGTTTTGGCGATGGAGAATATATGATAATGAATGGAGAAGATATTGGATTCCAAAAATACAATGAAAACTTGGCACGAAACCTACAAGAAATCATCGTATCAAACGATGAGAATCTCCTCATCGGCATTGGCAATCTTTGGTTTTCTGTACCCGATAAAAATTTTAGAGCGGGGAGCTACAAATACACTTGGGCTTTGGGCGAATACGCAAATATCACTCGATACTTGACAAAGGGCAAAATCTATGGCTCAACTAATGTCTCTCAAGTATATGCTGCATATAAAGAATACGATTTTGAGCGACATTTTAAGATGTTGCGACAAATTTTTGAAAACAAAAAAGTCGTGCTAGTCTGCGGAGATAGGGTGCTGAAAAATATCCAATATAACCTTTTTGAATCTTATGAAATAGAGATGATATTTGGACCCACTAGAGATGCCTACAATGCGCTTGATGAGCTAAAAACAGAATGCCTCAAGAAAAGCAAAGATTGTATATTAATTTTTGCTTTGGGTCCTGCAGGTAAGGCTTTAGCTTATGAAATGTTTAAAAAGGGTTATAGGGTGCTGGATTTGGGACATGCGATTAAGGATTATGACGCGTATAAACGCAATATCCCGATGACAAATGAAGAAATGGTGAAATTTTTTGCTCCGGATTAATCCTATACAACCTATTACTTTTTATGCTAAAATGCGCAAAATCAACGAAAAGGAAAAGCAGTGAAAGACTATAAAATCGTGCAACTTAGAGGCGGACTAGGCAATCAAATGTTTCAATACGCCTTTGCTAAAAGCCTAAGCAAACATTTAGATTCTACAATCTTGCTTGATAAGACATTCTTTGAAGAACAGCATACTAAAAGATTGTATGCTTTGAATATTTTTAATATTGATTTAGATTTTGCGACAAAAGAGCAAATCCAAAACGCCAAAAAAAGACTGACGAGACTGCCCGGATTTTTTCGGAAATTATTTAAAAAAAGAAAAAACGCTATTGCAAAAAGCGAAACTTGGGTTTTTTATGAAGAATACCTTAAATCCAATGCCCATAAATATTTTATCGGTTTTTTCCAACACCCAAAATATCTAGAAGGCATTGAAGCAGAGATTAAACAAATATTTACCCCCCCCCCCCGATTATTTAAATGATGACTTTGTCAAAGAGCGTTTAGAGAAAATCCACAAAACCAAAAACAGCGTTTTTATCCATATAAGAAGAGGTGATTATTGTAGTCTCTCATGGCAATTAGAAATAGATTATTATCAAAAGGCAATAGCCTATATACAAGAGCGTGTAGAGAATCCGACATTTTTTGTCTTTGGAGCGACAGATGCTGATTTTGTAGAAAAACTAGACTTAGGTGTGCATTTTGAGAATCTTGGACAAAAAGATGTAACGCAGGATAATCACTATTATGATATGTTTCTTATGAGTGCGTGTAAATATGGCATTATCGCAAATAGCACTTATAGCTGGTGGGGTGCTTATCTAGGCAGACAAAAGGATATTGTGATTGCACCAGCAAAGTGGATTTCCCTCTACAAAGAAAGCCCTCAAATTATCCCTAAGGAATGGGTAAAGGTGGAATCAGCAACTAAGAAAAACCCTAATGATAAATGAGGCAAATTTCGCCTCTAATCAAATCCCCCAAATCAACGACGATTCAGACTTTCCCAAACCTCACTTTAAGCAATGGCATTATACTTTTATGATAAAATTACAAAAAATATAAAAGGAAACTTATGCAAAAAGCTTTGGATTTATTTCTTAGACAAAAGAGATTTGATCTAATTTTTAAATATTTATATGTTAAATATCCTCATAATAACTTTATAAAACAAGCTTATTTAGAAAATATTAGAGCCTTTAATGATTTTTATGAAGATGATCCTAGCTATAAATGTCCAAAAGAATCTCCACAAGATTTTTTGAATAGTTTTGATAAATTGATTCTATCTATAAAAGACAATAATTTTATTGCAACAAATAATCAAATTCCAATTGGCAAAAACAATGAAATTTCAGATGGGGCACATAGATTAGCGATTTGTGCATTTTTAGATTTAAATATAGAAACAAAAGAAGATGACTCTGATGAATTATATGACTTTATATTTTTTAGAAAAAATAATATGAGCAAAGATATTATGGATTATGGTGCTTTAGAATATGTCAAGCTACATCCTCACGCATATATTGTAAATCTACACTCAATTACTGATAGGGATAAAGACGAGGAAGTGTATAGGCTACTTGAAACCTATGGTTTTGTTTTTTACCAAAAAGATGTTCAACTTAGTTTTAATGGTTATGTCAATTTGAAAAAAATTTCTTATGGCTCTTTTTGGAATCAAGAATCTTGGATAGGTGATACTCATAATAAATTTGCTGGAGCTCAAGAACACGCTAGACTTTCTATGGGTCAGAATCCAATGAGAGTATATATTTTTGTATGCGATGAGTTTGAGAAAGTTGTAAAAGCAAAACAAGAAATTAGAAATTTATTTGGCATAGGCAATTATAGCGTGCATATCAATGATACAAAAGAAGAGGCTATTGCACTAGCTCAAATATATTTTAATCAAAATTCCTTAGATATGATAAATTACAGATCATTTAAATACGAATCAAGCAAGATTGATAGTTTAATACAGAGACTAATGTCTCTTGCGAAAGAGAAAACAATAAATATTGATAATATATGTGGAAGTGGTAGCACACCGCTAAATGTTTATGGTTTGCGAGAAAGTAGTGATTTAGACTTTTTGTGCTGCGATGAAAATAATGATAATTTTAATATACAGGAAGAAGATCTCTCTAATCACGATAGTGAATTAATCTACTATCCATATCCCAAAGATGAGATAATCAATAATCCAAAATTTCACTTTTATTACAAAGGAATGAAATTTATTAGCCTAGATATTTTATACCAAATGAAGAAAAAAAGAAATGAAAAGCCAAAAGACATTAAAGATTGCAAACTAATTCAGCATGCTAAAAAGAATCGAAGATTGCGAGGTGATTTTAAACTCATACAAAAAAATAAAATTGGTAACAAAAGAGAAATTATATTATTTGGGGTTTTAAAATTCTGTTATACTAAAAACAAAAATAAAGGATAAGAGATGATTACTACCCCCCCCCCCCCGATTATATCAATCATAATGTCTAATTATAATCAGGGTCATTTTATTAGACAAGCTATAGATTCTGTTTTATCGCAAAAGACAACATTCCCTTGGCAATTAATCATCACTGATGACAATTCAACCAAAGATAATAGCAAGGATATTATCAAAGAGTATCAAAAGCAGCACCCAGATAGAATCTTGTGTATTTTTAGTGATAAAAATACAGGATATTTATCAAATATCCTAAGAGCAAAAAGCATCGCAAAAACTACATATTTCACACTATTAGATGCAGATGATTATTGGACGGATTGTGATTATTTGCAAAAAGCAGTTGATTATCTCAATGAAAATTTAGATGTTGTTGCTTATACTCAAAATGTATTGTGTATCAAGGAGAATGGGGATAAATTTCCTTTTATAGGCAAAAAGAAAGAGAGTAAAAAATACAATATAGAAGATTATTTTACGGATAGAATGCCAATTACTCAAACTACTGGGCAGGTTTTCCGTAATGTCATTTTCCAAAATGCAATACCAGAGATAATGCTTAAGTCAGTAGGGACAATTCACGAGCGTTCATTTGAAGGAGATGTTGATAGACTTATAATGCACTTAAAATTTGGAGATATATATTTTGCTAATGAGTATTCAGGCGTGTATAGAATCTTATCAACAGGTATTTGGAATAAACTTAGTAAGGCAGAGGCAGCAATGATTAGCGCGCAAGCTTACATAGATTACAATGAATATTTTGATTATGTTTATCAGCATTTTTTTATAAATAAGGCATATATATCTTTAAAAGAATCGATACAAGCTATAGAGACATCATCTATGTTAGACTATGCTTCGTTCGAAGAATATCTAAAAAGTGTTGTAAGAGAATGTATAAATAAAAATACATACATTAAACCTACACAAAATGAGGCTATGTCTAAAAAATATCAGTTTTATTTTAAACTATACAATTCTCTCCATAGAAAGTTGAAGCGAAAAGGCTATGTGAGCTAATATGAGGCATAATTTTATAACATTTGTTTCTTTTAGTATAATTTTATATTATAATTTTAAGAGGGATTGTATATAGAAAGACAAAAATGACACTTTAAAAATACAAAAATGCTTGAGGAGGTAGGGCTTGAGCATAAGTGGATTAAGTGTCTAGCAAGTGCAAATAACCGATAAATCAAATAATACGAGAAAATTGAATGAGGTAACCAATGCAACGAGACATCGAAAACTACACGCAAAAGTATTTAGATAGTAATTTTAATGATTTTGAAACCTATATGGTGGGATTTCGCCGTGCCAAAGTGCTAGAGATTTTAGAATCTTACCGCCCTTTGAAATTGCTAGAAATCGGTTGCGGAATGGACAGCATCGCTAATCATTACACTGCCTTTGAGCAATGCGTCATTATCGAGCCTTCACAAGTCTTTGCAAATAAGGCAAAAGAAGATACTATTTTTGCCCCCCCCCCCCGAAAAATAGAAGTGATTAATGATTTTGTCGAAAATCAAACAAATCTCTTAAAATCCTACTCTTTTGATTTTATCCTTTTAAGCTCCTTACTCCACGAAGTCCAAAATCCGCTTAGCTTTTTAGAATCTGTCGTTGCTTTGATGAGCAAAACAAGCATTTTACATATCAATGTCCCAAACTCCCGCTCTTTTCATCTTCTATGGGCTTTTGAATCCGGTCTTATCCCTGCCCTTGGCAAACTCACCCAAACTGCGCAAGATTTGCAGCAAAACACCACTTTTGATTTAGAATCCTTAAGCGCACTTGCTAATCTTGCACATTTAGAGATTATCGATAAGGGAAGCTATTTTATCAAGCCTTTCAATCATACCAAAATGTCCTTAGCACTTGAAAATCAAATCCTTGATGAGAATCTCTTACAAGGCTTGGACAAGATGACAAAGTATTGCCCCACTTTGGGAGCAGAAATCTTTATCAACACACGCAAAATCACTTCATAATCATCTCTTTTTGCTATAATACAAGTAACTTGGCTTAAGGATAACAAATGCGATTAGTGATACTTGGTAATACAAGCGATGGGGACATTGCAAAGGCACTTTTAGAATGTAATGAGATTGACATTATCGGCGGTGTGGTGGATAGCTACTCCAAAGAAACACAAATCTTCCAAAGTGCGTTTTTGCAAAAACACAAAATCACAGAGATAACCTTAGACAAAATCGCCGCATTAAAGCCTGATATGTGCCTTATCATTTCGTTTTTTACTCTCATAGATATGAAATACTTTGAGAATCTTTTGAGCCTCAATATTCACGCGGGGATTCTGCCCAAATGGAAAGGCTTTAATGCGAATGCTTGGGCAATCATCAATGGAGAGAAACAAATCGGATATTCCCTGCATCAGCTGACTGACAAAATGGACGGCGGAGATATTTATCATCAATGGATTGAAGAAGTAGGAGAATACGAGTTTTACGCGCAAGTAGTTGGGCGCATCAAAACGCGCTTCAAGGCAGAAATCGCAGAAATTTTACTCAAAATCCATACGAGAGCATTAAAGCCAATCCCGCAAGATACGCGCGTAGAATATTTTTGCAAAAAAATCGGAAAAAATGAAAACTTTATCAAAACTTGGAATCTCGAAGCAAAAGAGCTATACAATCGCTTTAGAGTAGTCGCCGCACCTTATGGCAAAGGATTGTTTTTCACATACAAGGGCAAAAACTATGAGATTTGCAGTATGCAATCACCTAGCAGTTATGCGGGGGGGGGGGCAAAATGGAGAGAAGTATATTTGCACACTAGGGGCAATTGTCAATATTTATCAAAATACAATGTGGGTTAAAGTCCGCGATATGTATGTCAAAATCACAAAAATTCGCTGTGAGGGAGAAGAAATAGAGATTCCTAAAGTTTTTTGCATTGGGAATTGTTTAGAAAACTAGAATCTTAATCAAGTGAAATTTTGTATTTTCGGGCATAATCTACCTTTTGTTTGACTGCTTTACTTGTCATCTTTTTCAAGAAACATATTGAAACTACCTATAACCTTTAAAGTGGAATAAAATAAAAGATAAAATGTAAAAAATACCTATTTTAAGGGAAAATAAAAGGAGACTAAAGGTTATTTTTGGGATTTTAAAGTATCATTATGCAGGGTAATTGCCACAGGTCGTTACCCTGTGGCAAAATCTATGCCCCAAAAGGAGCTAAGATGATGTTCACTAGATTCATCTTGGTTGCGATTATACTACTTTGTATCATCGTTGTCAAGGCTTATTAGTGTAAGCTTGAGCCCGGCTTTGGCTGGGTCCAAGATGAGTTTAACCTGTGGTTCTCTCTGCAATTATATTCTAACTTTTATTAAGATTCTGTATTTTAATGTGCTAAAATACAGAATCTTAATCAAGGGGTGAATGATGAAAAACTTAGTCATTATAGGCACAGGGGAAACTGCCTTGCTTGCTTATGAATATTTTAGCTTCGATTCGGATTTAGAAGTTTGTGCCTTTGCTGTAAGTAAAGAATACAAAAAAGGTGAAGTATTTTGTGCGGGGGGGGGGGATAGAATTACCTCTTGTTGAAATTGAGAATCTAGAATCTTCACACCCTCCTACCCAATATCAAGCCTTTGTCGCCCTATCAAGCGGAGAGCTAAACTACGCAAGGGCAAGGCTTTATCAACAAATCAAATCTAAAGGCTACCAACTCGCAAGTTATGTCTCCTCTCGTGCCTTTGTATGGCGTGATGTCAAAATTGGTGAAAATTGCTTCATCTTAGAGGACAATACCTTGCAACCTTTTACGGAAATTGGCAATAATGTAACACTATGGAGTGGGAATCATCTAGGACACCGCTCTATCGTGCGAGATAATTGCTTTATCACTTCGCATTGCGTCATTTCTGGATTCTGCGAGATTGGAGAGAATACCTTTATCGGTGTTAATTCTTGCATTGCTGATAATGTCAAAATCGCTAGGGATAATTTCATAGCACTTGGAAGCGTGATAAACAAAAACACAGAAGAAAACACCATTTATCGTGGGAATCCTGCAGAGGCTGCCAAAATCCCTGCCAAAAAATTCTGTAAGGTCAAAAATTAACAAAGGATAAGCTGATGAAATGGGAGAAAAAAGGATTGATTTATTGTCCTGATGGAAGTATCAAATGGCAAAAACAATGCGCGATGTTGCCCACACCGCTCTTGCTAGATTCTGGCATATTGCGCGTTTATGTGGGATTTTGTGATGAAAATATGATAGGGAGAATCGGCTATGTCGATGTAGAAGCAAATAATCCTAGCAAGATTCTAAGTATCTCTAAAGAGCCTGTATTGGACATTGGCGAGAATGGCTGCTTTGATGATAATGGCGTTGTGCCTATCTCGATTCTACGCAAAGGCAAAGAGATTTATTTGTATTATATTGGCTTTCAATTAGGCGTCAAAGTGCCTTATTATATGTTTTGCGGACTTGCTATCAGCAAAAATAATGGAGAGAGCTTCACGCGCTATTCAAAATCACCTATTTTAGACAGAATCCACGATGAAGTCTATGCGCGATGTGGCGTAAATGTGATAAAAGATAAAGACAGATTCAGAATGTGGTATGTCGCAAGCCATAAACAAGGCTGGACAATGGCTCAAGGTAAATTAAAGCCTTACTACATAATGAAAACGACAGAATCCAATGACGGAATCCATTGGAATAATGAATCTATCGTGTGTCTTCAATACAAAAATGACGATGAACATGGGTTTGGGCGACCCTTTGTGTGGAAAGAACAAGACAAATACAAAATGTATTACTCCATTCGCACCTATTCGCGTGGCTATTATATCGGCTATGCAGAGTCAGATGATGGTATTCATTGGGACAGACAAGACGAAAAAGCTGGGATAGAACTCTCGCAAACAGGCTGGGATAGTGAGAATCTAAGTTATCCCTATCTGATAAATGCAGCGGGGGGGGGGCATTATATGCTTTACAATGGCAATGGTTGCGGCAAGAGCGGCTTTGGCTACGCGGAGCTAAAGCATCATGAAATGGGAGAAAAAGGGGCTCATCTATTGCCCCAATAAAGAAAACCACTGGATAGACAATACCGCACTTACTCCTCAACCCTTTTTGCTTAATGCTGATACAATCAGAATCTACGCTTCTTTTCGAGACGCAAAGGGCGTAGGTCGGATTGGTTATGTGGATTTGGACGCTAAGAATCCCAAAAATATTTTAAAAATCTCACAAAGCCCTGTGCTAGACATCGGGGAAAATGGCTGCTTTGATGATAATGGAATCATACTCGGCGATGTGTTGCGCATCAAGGATAAAATCTATATGTATTATGTCGCTTTTCAGATTCCACAAAAGGCGAAATTCTTTGCTTTTTCCGGCTTGGCGGTGAGCGAAGATAATGGAGAATCTTTTGCGAGGATTCAAAAAACGCCTGTGCTTGATAGGAGCAATGAGGGGATTTTCGGGCGGTGTATCCATAGTGTGATATATGAAAATGGGATTTTTAGGGTATGGTATTCGGTGATTCACCAATGGACTTGGATTGAGAATATCCCTTATCCGACTTATTTTATCAAATATATAGAATCCAAAGATGGCATTACTTTTGGAAATGAGGGGAAAACTTGTGTGCAATGTGTGGGGAGTGAATACAGAATCGGACGCCCAAAAGTCTATAAAAGCAAGGGAGGCTATGCTATGTTTTATACTTCGGATAGCACCGCCAAAGAATACAAGTCGGGCTATGCGACAAGCCTAGATGGAATCACTTGGGAGCGCAAAGATAAGCAATGTGGTTTAGAGCCCTCACAAAATGGATTTGATTCTCAAATGGCTTGCTATCCTACGCTTTTAGAAGTGGGCGAGAAGACTTATTGCTTCTATGGTGGCAATGGTATGGGCAAGGGCGGATTTGGGTATGCAGAGCTTGTGCAGTGATAACTTTATAAATTAAACTTTAAATTTTAATTGGGTATTATCGCGACAGAATTGTGGCTAAAAGTAGAGAGATTCACAAATGATAATGAAATTTTACAAGGAACAAAGAGTGATTCATATCCGGCAATATTGCAAAGATTCTAAAACCCTATGGAATGACTTTAATGCGTCAGCCAAAAATGGGCTTTTTATGTTTGATAGAAACTATATGGACTATCATTCAGACCGATTCAAAGACCATTCTTTGCTATTTTATGAGGACGAAAAGCTCCTTGCCTTGCTTCCGCTCAATCTCAAAGATGATGTCTTGTATTCTCATCAGGGGCTAACCTTTGGCGGGTTTATCACAAGCACCACGATGAAGCAAGAAAAAATGTGCGAATGCTTCAGAATCTTACGCGAATATATGTCCGCACACCATATTGCGCGTCTCATTTATAAGCCTATCCCATACATTTATCACAAACTCCCCGCACAAGAAGACTTATACGCACTTTTCACGCACAATGCGCATCTTTATCGCGTGGATTGCTCCTCAACGATTGCTTTAAACGATAGGATTGCTTTGCCCAAAGGGCGCAAGGCACAAATCTCACGCGCCAAAAGAGAGAATGTGCAGATAGAATCTTCGCATAATTTTTCACATTTTATCACATTGCTTAATAGCGTCTTATCAAGCCGACACCATACAAAAGCCGTGCATAGTGCGCAAGAACTAGAGCTTTTAAGCGCGAGATTCCCCGAATCTATCCAACTTTTTATCGCACAAAAATCAGGTGAAATGCTTGCGGCTGCATTGTTGTTTGTTTATGAGAATCTCATTCACACACAATACCTTGCTACTAATGAACAAGGGCGCGAAATCGGCGCGTTGGATTTGCTCCTTAAAACCTTGATAGAATCTTACGCGACAAGTAAAACCTACTTTGACTTTGGTATCTCTACTGAAAACAATGGCTGGATTCTCAATCAAGGCTTGATAGCCCAAAAAGAAGGATTTGGCGGACGCACTATCGTGCATAGCTTTTACGAATTAGCTGCGGGGGGGGGGGAATATTATGTAATTTTCTCCTCTTTCTTGCTTTTTGTTGCCCTTGCCTATCGTATGAGCAAAAGGGGGCTAGATGATTAGTATCAAGCCCTACTCTCCTACTCTCAAATCTACTTGGAATGATTTTAATCGCAATGCTAAAAATGGGCTTTTTATGTTTGATAGAAACTATATGGACTATCATTCAGACAGATTTAGTGATCATTCTTTGCTATTTTATGATAATGACAAACTTTTAGCACTTTTGCCTCTCAACACGCAAGATGATAGTCTTTATTCGCATCAAGGGCTTACTTTTGGCGGATTTATCACCACAGATTCTATGCGACAAGGCAAAATGTGTGAGTGTTTTGAGTGTTTGCGAGAGTATATGCGCCAAAACGGATTTGCTAAGCTATATTACAAAGCAATCCCTTATATTTATCATCAAAATCCTGCGCAAGAGGATTTATATGCCCTCTTTGTGAATGAGGCTAAGCTCTATCGTGTAGATTGTTCGGCTGCGATAGAGTTTAGAAATCCATTCAAAATGGGCGAACTAAGAAAACGCGGGGCGAAAAAAGCACTCAAGCACGATGTGGTCGTGCAAGAAAGTGAAGATATGACAAGCTTTATCGCACTTGTCAATGAAGTCTTGCGGCAGCGGCACAATGCTAATGCAGTGCATAATGCAGAGGAATTATCCCTACTGCGCTCTTCTTTCCCTGATGAAATCAAGCTTTTTATCGCCACAAAAGCAGATACAATCCTTGCTGGGACTTTGCTTTTTATTTACCCTCATCTTGTGCATACGCAATATTTGGCAGTCAATGAACAAGGGCGCGAAATCGGCGCATTAGACTTGCTCCTTAAAACCTTGATAGAATCTTACGCGACAAGTAAAACCTACTTTGACTTTGGTATCTCTACTGAAAACAATGGCTTATTTCTTAATCAAGGCTTGATAGCCCAAAAAGAAGGATTTGGCGGACGCACAATCGTGCATAGTTTTTACGAATTAGCTGCGGGGGGGGGGAATATGTAGCTTTTTTCTTGCCCTTTATCCTCTTGTCTTTATCGGCAAGATTCACTCCCCTCTCACGATTTTTCCAACTTTTTATTTTCTATCATTTTATTTGCGCAAACTTTCGCAATATGGCAAGGGGTGCGTATGAATAAAATGATGATACACCCTCTCTCTGATGTGCAAAGCCAAAATATCGGGCAAGGAACTAGAATCTGGCAGTTTTGCGTGGTGCTACCACTTGCAAAAATCGGTGAGAATTGCAATATCTGCTCTCATTGCTTTATCGAAAATGATGTGAAAATCGGCGATAATGTAACAATCAAATGCGGTGTGCAAGTGTGGGACGGAATCACGATTGAAGATAATGTCTTTATCGGTCCTAATGTGAGCTTTTGCAATGACAAATACCCACGCTCAAAAGCCTATCCGAGCGAGTTTTTAAGCACTATTATCAAAAAAGGTGCGAGTATCGGGGCAAATGCTACGATTCTGCCCGGCGTTACGATTGGTGAAAACGCAATGATTGGCGCGGGAGCGGTGATAGTCAAAGATGTCCCGCCTCATACGAAAGTGATTTGCAAATCCCAAGTCATCTTGAGTGCAAATAATCAAGAATCTAGCGGGGGGGGGGGTAAGTAGAAAGAATCTACACTCTCACCCTTACGCTTTTTGCGCCTATCATCGCCTTATAGATTCTAAATCTTATCTCAAATCTCATATCACTCCTATTTTTCCCTATGTCGCCTTTGAATCTGCCTCTTATTCTGCTACTTTTGATTGTCAATCTCTCTTTTTACAGGAGGCAGTATCGTGAAAAAAGCCCCTATTTTATCAAGTCCAATCATTGGCAAACATATTTCTTTGCGCTTGGTGGGAGTAAGTGATGCGGAGTTTATCTACACTCTACGCAGTGATAAAAAAGCAAAATTCTTGACGCAAACTTCAGGTGGAATCCCCGCACAAGAACAATGGATTGAATCCTACAAAAAGCGAGAATCTGCGGGAAAAGAATATTATTTTATTATCCAATCCCTAGAGGGACAACCTTTTGGGACGATAAGAATCTATGACTTTCAAGAGGATAGTTTCTGCTGGGGGAGTTGGATTATCCAAGATGATGCACCTAGCTATGTCGCTATAGAATCTGCGCTTTGCTTGTATGTCTTTGGATTCTATACCTTAGGGTTTAAAATGGCGCGTTTTGATGTGAGAAAGGCAAATGTGCAAGTAGTAGCATTTCACAAACGATTCGGCGCAAGAATCATCAATGAAGACACTCTCAATTATTATTTTAATCTTTCTTTAGAAGACTTCAAGGCTATACCAAAAGTGTTTGCGGGATTCTTACCTGCAAATCTCTCATACTTCACAAATCTATCAAAAGGAGAATAAATGAAAGAAAAAATACAAAGTGTGATTTTTGAAGCATTAGCAAATCTCGCTGATGAGTTAGAAAATAATGAGCTAAAAGCCCCCACATCACAAACTAAAATCTATGGCATAGGGGGGAATCTAGATTCTTTAGCACTTGTGAGTTTTATCGCGGATTTAGAAGAAATGCTAAGTGAGGCTTTAAAGCTTGAAGTAATCCTTGCTGACGAAAAAACAATGAGCGGGAGAAACTCACCCTTTAAAGATGTCTCAACGCTCACTTCTTATATCCTTACAAAAGCACAAAGCAATGAATAAAATCATTATCATAACAGGCACTAGAAAAGGTATTGGTAAGGATTTGAGCGAGTATTATTTGCGATGCGGCGATATAGTCTGCGGCTGTTCTCGCGGTAAGGGAAGCATAGAGCATCAAAACTATCGGCATTTTGAGCTTGATGTGAGTGATGAAATGTCGGTTGTAGCGATGATTCGAACGATAAAAAAGGAATTTGGCACAATCAATGTATTGCTTAATAATGCAGGCATTGCCTCTATGAATCATATCCTTACGACACCTTTTAGCACGATGCAGAATATCTTTGGCACAAATGTTTTTGGGAGCTTTTTATTTCTGCGTGAAGTGGCTAAGGTCATGATGCAAAACTACAAAAAGCACCATAAAGATTCTAAAACTATGCCTTATCGCATTGTTAATTTTGCCACTGTGGCAACACCTCTAAGGCTAGAGGGAGAAGCGATTTATGCGGCTTCAAAGGCGGCATTAGTCAATCTCACGCAAGTATGTGCAAAGGAATTAAGCGAGTTTGGCATTACGCTCAATGCAGTAGGTCCCACGCCTGTGCCAACGGATTTGATTAAAAATGTCCCAAAGGCAAAGATGGATTCTTTGCTTAATCAACAAGCCATTAAGCGATTTGGGAGTTTTGAAGATGTGCTTAATGTCATTGAATTTTTCTTAGATAAAAAAAGCGATTTTATCACGGGGCAAGTGATTTATCTAGGGGGCGTAAATGGCTGATTTTTTAGCACAAATCACACGATTTAGAGATAATATCGCCATTATTGATGATGAGATTCTTTACACCTATGAGGCTTTACTGCAAAGTATAGAATCTAAGGGTAAAGCCCTAGCCATACCAAAAGGTGCAGTGGTAGCATTAGTGGGAGATTCTAGCTTTGAGCAAATCGCTTACTTTTTTGCCCTTTATAGCCAAAAATGTATCATTATGCCTTTGCTCCCTAGAAATATGGATTTTGACTTGCGTGAGTTTGGTGTTGAATATATTTTAGAATCACACAATGGAGCAATCAAACGCGTAGATTCTAAAAAATACGATTTGCTTCAATCTTTAAAAGATTCTCATCAAAGTGGATTGATTTTATCTTCAAGTGGCAGCACAGGCAAACCAAAGGCTATCGTGCATCATTTAGATACTTTTCTTGCCTCATATTGTGAGAAAAAACCAAATCCTTTGAGAATCTTAAGTGTGTATTTGCCCGATCATATTGCAGGAGTTGATGTGATGTGCAATGCTTTGAGCGGGGGTGGGACTTTGGTAATCCCCAAGCAAAGGCAGCCGCAAAATATTTTAAATGCACTCAAACAATATAATGTCGAGATTTTACCCGCTTCACCGACCTTACTTAGGCTTTTACTCCTAGCAGATATAGGCAGTTATGGACTAAAATCCCTAAAATTAGTCATTTATGGCAGTGAGCCGATGAGTGAGACACTTTTAGAATCTCTATGTCAAGCATTGCCTCACACACGATTCAAGCAAGGCTTTGGCACGAGTGAAACCAATGCGATGAAAACAAAAAACCTGCAAGACTTTTTTAAAATCGTGAATGCTTCTTATAAAGTGATAAATAATGAGTTGTTTATCAAATCCCCCACACAAGCGATAGGCTACCTTAACGCCGATAATAGCGTCTTTGATGAAGAGGGGTATTTTGCCACAGGGGATTTGGTAGAGATTATCGAATCTGATGGAGAGCAATACCTTAAAATCATCGGACGCACCAAAGAGGTGATTAATGTCGGAGGTGAGAAAGTCTTGCCTCAAGAAATAGAAAATATTCTTTTGACAATGCCACATATTAAAGATTGCCTTGTCTATGGAGAATCTAATGCTATTACAGGACAAAGCGTGAGTGTGAAAGTCGTGCTAGATTCTGAAGTGCCACTTTCAAATATTGAGCTTAAAAAAGCTATTCGTGCTTTTTGTAAAGACAAACTCGCTCTTTTTAAAATCCCTACAAAAGTAGAAGTTGTAGAATCTCTAGCAGTAAGTGAGCGATTTAAAAAACTAAGAAATATTAGCGGGGGGGGGGGTAAGTAGAAAGAATCTATACTCTCGCTCTTACGCTTCTTGCGCTTCTTCTTATGTTTCTTGCGGTGATTTTGCTTCTCTTTCTTGCGTATCGTCCAAACAATGCGCGAAATCTTTCGTTTCGTCCCTTTATCTGCATTACCTATCCTCTATGGAGGTGTCATTTGTAGGAGATAAGCAATGCGCTTAGAATCCTCGCATACCCTTGACACTAGCCCTATCAAAATTTGTATCGCAGGTAAAAATAGCATTGCGGTTAATGCCTTGCAATATGTGCTGACACGCTTTAAGCATAATGAAATCTGTATCGTTCCCAATCAAAATGATAATGGACTAGATTCGTGGCAACCCTCGCTCCGCTTGTATGCGATGCAAAACAAAATCCCTATCTGCACTTTGGAGCAAGTGCAGCAAATACCCAATGTGCTTTTCATATCTTTAGAATTTGACAGGCTTGTGAGAGTGGAGCGATTCGCTAGTAAGCGGCTGTATAATATCCATTTTTCTGCCTTGCCTAAGTATAAGGGCGTATTTACTTCTATCACGCCGATTCTTAATGGTGAGCGCACAAGCGGGGTAACCTTGCACACGATTAATAATGGCATCGACACCGGAGAAATCATCGAACAGAGAATCTTTGAGATAGGGATTCAATCGTGCGCACGGGATTTGTATTTTAAGTATTTAAAAGAGGGCTTGATACTCTTTAAGACAGCGTTTGAAAGATTGTTGAGAGGGGATTTTAGCACTTACAAGCAATCATTTTTGCAAAGTAGCTACTTCTCACGCACGGACATTGATGTCAAAAATATCGTGATTAATCTCAAGAAAACGAGCTTTGAGATTCACAATCAGTTACGCGCTTTTATTTTTAAAGAATACCAATTGCCTAGACTTAATGGTGTGCAAATTACTCAAAGTATCCTAAGTGAGGAATACATCGGGAGAAATGTGTTTGAAGACAAGGGTGATTGCTTCATTCTCTCGGGCATTGATGGGTTTAAGGTGGTAGGGAGGAAAGCAAGGAAAGATTCTATATTTTAATTTAAGCTAAATTTATTTATCATATATCAAAAATAGGTGCAAATGATGGCATTGCGAAAGAAAAGGAAGAATAATAAAATGACAAGTTTGAGAAAATATAAAGTCATGGTGGGAAATTAATTGAAAACTTTATTATTCATCTTGGGAACTAGACCAGAAGCTATAAAGTTAGCTCCTTTGATTTTAGAATTCAAAAAATATCCTGCAGAATACAATGTAATCGTATGCAATACAGAACAACAAAAAGAGTTATCCCATCAAGCATTGAGCTTTTTTGGGCTAAAAGCAGATATTTGCCTAGATGTAATGGTAGAAAACCAAACTCTATCAGAGTTGAATGCGAGAATCTTAGTAAAATTGCAAGAGGTTTTTTGCACGCATCATATTGATGCGGTGTTCGTTCAGGGTGATACGATGAGCGTCTTTGCGGGTAGCTTGGTCGCTTTTTATTTTAAAACTAAAATCTTTCATATAGAGGCGGGATTGCGCTCCTATGATTTATTTGAACCTTTTCCAGAAGAAGCCATTAGACAAATGGTGAGCAGGATTGCGACACTGCACTTTGCACCGACAACAGAATCTGCCGAGTCTTTAAAAAACGAAGGTTTAGAGGAAGATAAAATCTATCAAGTAGGCAATACAGGGATTGATGCGCTTTCTTTATTGGACAAAAAAGCATTGCAAGATGCAGCAGAGTTTTGGAAAACAAAAAACATAGATATGATTAACGGGGGGGGGGGATACAGTATTAATTACTGTCCATAGGAGAGAAAATCACGGACAGAGATTAGAACATATTTTAGACGCTATAGAGACATTATCTTCCGCATTCCCGTCTCATCAATTTATCCTCCCCATTCACCCTAACCCAAATGTAAAACTTAAAGTTTGTCAAAGACTATCCAAGCAATCCAATATTATCCTCACAGAATCTTTAGATTATCCCCAACTTGTCTTACTCTTATCAAAAGCAAAACTTATTTTAACAGATAGCGGGGGCATACAAGAAGAAGCACCTACTTTTAATGTCCCTATTCTCGTCTTGCGTTACAAAACCGAAAGAATGGAGGGTGTAGAAAAGGGGTTTGCAAAGCTTGTCGGGGCAGATACAGATAAGATTATCCAAGAATCTTCACTTATCCTACAAAACGCAATCAAAACATCAGGTGCTAATCCCTATGGAGATGGCAAAGCTAGTCAAAGAATTGAAAAAATCATAAGAAAGGTATTCAATGGATAAATTAGTAAGTGTGGTATTACCTACCTATAATGGAGAAAAATGGCTTGCGCAAAGTATCGAAAGTGTGCTAAATCAAACATATAAAAACCTAGAATTGATTATTGTTAATGATTGTTCTAGCGATAATACACCGACAATCATAGAATCATTTGCTAAAGTGGATTCAAGAGTGAAGATTATCCATAATGCTACCAATCAAAAACTCCCAAAATCTCTTAATATTGGATTTGATGTTGCTCGTGGGGATTATTATACTTGGACTTCAGATGATAACTATTATGAACTCAATGCCATTGAAGAAATGGTGAGTTATCTTGAAAAGAATACCCATAAAATTTTAGTCTGCTCGGATTATATGCGAATATTCACAGAAGAAGGCAAAACAAAAAGAACATTAGTCAGTGAAAAAATAGAAGATATTATTTCTTATGATTGCATTGGAGCATGTTTTTTGTATAGAGCGGAAATAGCCAAAGCATTAGGGGGATATTCTGAAGAAAAATTCAAAGTAGAAGATTATGATTATTTCTTAAAAATGGGACTAAAAGGTGAATTTGGGACGATTCATCAAATACTCTACACTTATCGCTCTCATAAAGACAGCCTCTCAGGGACGCAAGCAAAAAATGAGGTTGCGATAAAAACAGAACAGCTGTTGAGAGAATACCTTCCATTGTATTTGGATAAATATCACAATCTCAATATAGATACAGATATAAGGCTAAAAGCACGAGCATTAGCCATAACAAACTCTTACTCTGAACTCAATAAATTATGCCAAGAAACAAAACAAAAAAGATATATTTACAGAACTTTAAGATTTATGTATATTGCGACAAAAGATACTAAAATATTAGATTCTATCATGCAATTAGGAATAATATATCGCATAAAATTTTGGATATATTGTAAATCACGCAACATATCCTAAAAGTAAATCGTAATGCGAAATATTTATTTTTATTATCCGAGTAATGTTTGGGGTGGAGCTGAAATGCTGTTTGTCAGGATATTAAATTATCTCGCGCAGCATTATAAAGACTTTGATGTCGGTTATATCAACTTTGAAGAGAGCTTTCTTAATAAAATACTAGATAGTAAATGCAAAAGAATTGTTGCTAGTGATACCATCACATTGCCAGCAAACTCAACTATAATCGCACCTCCATTCTGTCTCTATAAAATGCCCAAGATAAAATCCAAAAATATCTTTTTTCTATTTTGGATATTGCATATAGAAGAATTTGAATGTTCTATATACACAAAAGAGATGATCTATGGGAAAACACAAAGAGCTAGAAAAGAAGTATCACAAAATTGGCAAATAATGATAGATTCTGATGCTTTAATTGCTATGGACGAAGCTACCAAAATCGCTTGTAAAAATTCCTGTTCTTATGATTTAGATGACAAGCATATCATTCCCGTAATGTTAGAAGACTATCCATCTCCACCATTAAAACAAAAATTAATCAATGAAGAATACATTAATATCGGCTGGGTAGGGAGATTAAGCAGTGATAAAATCTATGCGCTCATAAACTTAATGGACAATTTGGAAAAAATTCATATCGACAAAAAAATAAAACTACATATCATTGGAGAGGGGGATTCTAAGCATCTTCTCAAATCATATAAAAATTTTGAAACAATAATGCTAGGGACGATTGAAAATAAAAAATTAAACCCCTATATCGAAAATAATTTGGATTTGGTTTTTGCAATGGGGACTTCTATGCTAGAAGCAGAAAAAAGTGCTATTCCCGCTGTAATGGTATTTTATACGCTGAAAGATTCTACTCAAAATAGTTTCTTATGGACATTCAAACTGAAAAATTATATTTTGGGTTACGAAGAAAAAATGGGATTAATCTCCGATGATGAAAAGATGACTTTAGGGCAGATTCTCAATGATTTTTTGACCAATATTCCCTTGCATTCCAAACAAGCACGAGAACACTTTGAAAGTTTTTTAATCAATAGGCACATAAGTAGTTTTCTTGATTGCACTAACACCACCACTTACTCTATTAAAACTTATCGCAAAGAAAAAGTCTTGTTAAAAATAGGAAAACTAAAAGCAAAATGGACGAACTCAATAAGGAAAAGATTCTTAAAAATATCTACTCTAATCTCACCCATAAAAAACCAAACAACTTAAGCACATATCTTTAATGTATAATTTAGCAATTTATATCTATAATCCTAATCCAAAATAAAATATTTCCATTGGGAGTCGTCCTTTGACAAATAAAATAATCCATAATATAGTAGATATTTATAAGAACAATATCAGAGAAAAATATTATCTCTCCTTATGTGGATTCAAACTGCCTGTATTGCTCAAACGACACAAGAAAGATTTTGTCGAATATCGATTGTTCTTTGTTTTACCTTTTTTGCGTATCAAAGACAAAGGCGATGCGCATCAATTGTTTTTTGCCCATACACATCAACACTATCAAAACATTATTCAAAGAATCAAATCTCGCTCCAAGCAAAATAAGCCTATTAGGGTAGGATTCTTAATCATCTACGATAGCGTTTGGTCATATCAAAATATCTATACTCGTATGCTTGAAGATTCGGCTTTTGAGCCTTTTATCATTGTAGTTCCTGATACTTCAAGAGGTGAAGAGAATATGTATCAACAAATGGCAAAAACTACTCAAACTTTCTCTTCTTATTCCAATGTCTTGCAATCCTATGATGCTGATAAGAAGACATTTATTGATTTTTCCAATAAATTAGATATTGCCTTCTTTGCCTCCCCCTATGATAGTATGACACATACTTTTTATACGATTGCTCATTTGTCGAAATCCACATTGACAATCCACGCTCCTTATTCTTATACAGGAGGTCTAAAATACAATCTTAATATTTACGCTTCACAAGAATATAGCTTACTATGGAAAATCTATGTCGAAAATCCTAGCACCTATGCGCTTATCAAACAGCATCAAAAAGCTAAAGATATTAATAATCTATCTATCGTAGGCTATCCTAAAATGGATGCTCTTTATGCGACTTTAGAGAATCTAGCACAAAAGCAAAAAAGAAAAAAGATCATTATCGCCCCTCATCACACTGTGCTTAAAGAATCTCCCCTTCATATTTCAAACTTTTTACGCTTGAGTGAGTTTTTCTTACAACTCCCTCGTCTCTATCCTCAAATTGATTTCATCTTCCGACCGCATCCTTTGCTTTTCCTTACTATTATTAAGCATCAAGTTATAGAATCTAACGGGGGGGGGGGAAGAATTTGTGAAAAATTATCTCTCTGCCATTGCCCAAATCCCCAATATGATCTATCAAGAAGGCGGGGAATACTTTGAGACCTTTGCGACTTCTGATGCGCTAATCCACGACTGCGGCTCATTCCTCGCTGAATACCTTTACACTGACAAACCTCAAGCCTTTATTATCCAAGACCAAGAAACCATCACAACAGAATTCACAGATTTTGGTAAAGAAATCCTAGAACATCTCTATCTTGTTTCTACGCAACAAGACATTATTCATTTTATTGATTCTGTTGTCCTTAACGAACAAGATTCTATGAAAGAATCTCGTCTTGCTTTTGCACACTCAAAGATCAAAATCAACTATCCCCACGCTACGCAATGCTGTATTGATGAGCTGAAAGAAAGCATTTTAGGAAATATCCAAAGGAGACACAATGTCAAGTAAAATAATTGTAGGCTACACAAGCGGTGTCTATGACTTGTTTCATATTGGGCATCTCAACCTGCTCAAAAACGCTAAAGGACTTTGCGACAAGCTGATTGTTGGTGTAACGATTGATGAGCTTGTTTCTTATAAAAACAAAAGAGCGGTGATTCCTTTTAGTGAGCGCATTGAGATTGTGCGCAATATCAAGGTGGTTGATGCGGCGATTGCCCAAGAAGAGATTGATAAATATAAAATGTGGGAGAAGCTGCATTTTGATATGCTGTTTGTGGGTGATGATTGGTATAACTCGCCAAGCTGGAACGAGATGGAAGCTAAGTTTAAAGCAGTCGGTGTGCGCGTGGTCTATTTCCCCTATACCAAAGGCACAAGCTCAACTTTGCTGAATGAAACGCTGATGAAACTACGAAATAATTAAAAAGGATACTTATGCCAAATGTATTACAAAAAGCTTACAAAGAATGCCAAAGATTCAAAAAAAGATGCAAAAGATATGCGCTCACATTGCTGCGAATATTTTTCAATTCTTACCATCAACACTCAAAAATGCCTTTGTCAAGAGCCTATCTCAATGAGCTTTCGAATCTCGTTCTTATTACCGGGCAAAATTGCAGTCTTAAGTGTAAGAATTGTGCGAACTTTTCTCCCTATCTTGCAAAGACGATGCCTTTTTATCCCTATGAGGAAATTTGTCAGGACTTGCAAGCTATCACAGAAGAATGCCGCATTTTACACTTAGGGATACAAGGGGGTGAGTTTTTTCTCCACCCGAACGCCTTGCAGATTCTAGAATATATTGCGAATAATCCACGCATTCAACAAGTTACGATTGCGACTAACGCAACGATTATCCCTAAAGATTCTCTGCTGGCTATTATCAAACAAAGCAACAAGATTGCTGTGAGACTTTCAGATTATGGAGAGGTGAATTATAAAAGTGCACAAAAGCTAGAATCTGTGCTTATTGCGCACGATATTTCGCACTATACGCATCGCTATGCGCATGGGGATAGCCAATGGAGGGATTGCGGAGGTAAAGAATTAACACGATTAAAAGATAAGGTTGTCCAAAAAATCTTTGAAGAATGTATTTTTGGAAAATATTGTTTAAGTATGGAAAATGGTTTTATCTCACGATGCTCAAGAGGTGTTATTGCGCACCTTGTTCAAGGCTTTAGCCTAGGTGCAAACGATGGAATCCTTGTGCGTCCTAATGCTAAAAGAGCATTTGCAACTTATAATGCACAAACTTACGCTCATTATAGCAGCGGGGGGGGGGATATGAATAAAAATTATCTGCCTTCTTTTGATTTCCCCACACTGAAAAGGTTTTTAGAATCCCCTGCCCCTATAGAGGCTTGTTATTATTGCTATGGCACAAGTGGTAAAACCATACCCCCGGGTGTGCAACTCACCCCTGAAGAGGTTAAATCAATCGCCAATGCAAACCAATCATGAATGCAATGGCTAACATCAATTCAAGACAAGGAATGCTTTTGGACACACAAACATTTTTTGGAATCCATAATACTTTTTATCAATCTTTGGATAATCCATTTAACGATTTATCGCAAGCTATTGTGCAAAATGGATTTAGTGATTATAGCAAATATGGCATTACAAGCTTTTTTGTTTTTCGCTATCCTATCTTGCAATATACAATGTTTGAAGGGTTTTTTCGTAAGGTTGATTTTGCAAAATCTCCAAACAATCACTTAACCTTTAGCACACGCAATCTCTCTTTGCAAAAGGCGGTGGATATTGCCGAATATCTCTTATTAGAATCCCTAGATTCCAAAGTTGGCAATGCAGCGCGTATAGGAATATTGCTAAGTGGTGGGCTTGATAGCTCTTTACTTGTGGCAATGTGCAAAAGAATCTTTCCAAATCGAGACATTTATACTTATAGTATGGGGTTTTATGGTGATGATGAATTTGAATATTCTGACGAAGTTGCAAAACTTTTTTCAAGCAAACATTCTAAGCAGATTCTTAATGCTGATGATTATTTTGGAACAAACTCGTTATTGCCTTCTCTTATCAAACAAAAGGCTGCCCCACTGCACCCAAACGAGCTTCCATTAGCAATCGCAGAAACTAAAGCGCGCAAAGATTGTTGCGATATTATACTCTGTGGTGAAGGGGCTGATGATGTGTTTGGTGGATATTCGCATAATCTTGCGATGTATTTAAGTTATCAAAATGATAAGCAATCATTTTTTCGGCATATTCTGCAAGAATATCGCTATTTTTCTATGGATAAAATCCGCTCGCTCGTTCATGAAAAATATCTTGTTGATGATTGTGAAATGATTGCACCTCTTTTTGAGCAAGATACATTGCCACATCATTTGCAAGATGTGATGTTATATTTTATTCAAATGCTTCATACTCGCGGGCTGATTGAACGCGGTATGAATGCTTTGCGTTATAATGGTTTTGCAGAGGGATTTGTCTTTTTAGATTCTGCTTTACTTACTTTTGTCAATTCTTTACCTTTTGATTTTAAGCTGCATATTTTGCAAGTTGAAAATGCCCAAAAACACATCAGCTCTTTAAAGGGTGATTACAAGGCATTTAGCGATTCGCATTGTATTGCAAAATTTTTGCTCAAAGAAATTGCTAAATCGTATCTCCCAGAATCGATTATCTATCGTGTCAAAAAGGGTTTTCCTGTGCCTTTTGCATTGTGGGATAAACAATCTCCAATCATGCCAAACCTTAATGCACATATTTTTAAAGATAATTCCTTAAGCACACTCAACGCATGGGAAAAATTTATGGTGTATAATCTGAATACATTTATCAATGTATTTGATTCTTATCGCCTGCGGGGGGGGGGGCAGAATAGTTTAATTGCGTGCCTTATCGCCTTTCTTTTTCGCTCTTTCCTCTTTTTGATTCTCTTTCTATCTACACTACAAATTCTCACTCATACCATTTTACCTAAGGAGCGACAATGAAATCTTGTACATTACACCATGCCGATAAAATCTATTGCATGAGTCATTATCTTGCCTTTCGTTATATTGCAAGAGAGGACAAAAACTTTTTTCCAAATCTCCACCATCAAGTTTTTAAGCCCAATTGGCAAAGCGATTTGATTACTGATGTGGAACATTTGGATTATTATATTGCCGATAAGATGAAAAATCTCAACCCAAACACCACAGGAGTTATGCTAAGCGGTGGAATGGATTCAGCAATTGTTGCGTCTTATCTCCCCAAAGGTGCAAAGGCTTTTACGCTCAAATGTATTGGTTCCGAATCGGGCATTGATGAAACGATTCAAGCGCAAATTTATGCAAAGGCATATCACCTAGAACATATCATTGTCGAGGTGCATTGGGACGAGATTCTAAGACGCATACCAAGTATTTGCCAATTTGATGGTGTGCCATTTCATTCTATCGAGGTTCTCATCGATATTCTTTTAGACAAAGCAAAGAATCTAGGCATTACAACGATGTGTTTGGGTGAAAGCTTTGACTTGGTGTTTGGTGGAATGGATAAGATTCTTTCTAAAGATTGGGAGTTTGATGAGTTTGTCAATTTCTATACTTTCTTAGACCCCAAGCTTGTTTTAAAAGAATGGGTGGATACGCGTGAAGTTTTTGAACCCTATCGAATCAATCAAAACAAGATTGACTTTTTACGCTTTCTTGATGAAATCTTTGCCATAGAATCCAGCACTTCATATTGGCATATCTTTCAAAAACACAATATGGGTTGTCTCGACCCTTCACAAAAAGCAAAGTTAGCAACACCGCTTGATTTGCAACGAATAAGAAGCGGGGATTCTAAATATATCGTTCGCGAACTCTTTGCCAGACGTTATCCAGAACTTCCTATCCCAAACAAGATTCCAATGCCACGTGAAGTCGATTTTTGGCTAAAAGATTGGAAAGGACCAAGCCGCAAAGAGTTTATCAAAGATTCACATCTTGAACTTAGTGGAGACCAAAAATGGCAACTTTTTTGTTTGGAAACATTCTTAAATCTTTTTGATTCTTAAGAAACACACAAATAAGGAATAATCTTGGAACACTTAGGACAGATGATTTTATATCTCATGATTTTTTGTAGCATTATTGGTTGTGTTGCGTCCATTTTTAAGCCCTATTCACCTTTGGCAACGCAATATCTCAATGGATTATATACTATCGGGCATATCTTTGTTGCAATCGCTGGAATTTTTGCAATTATTCCTCATCTTGTAGGAATGCTTGAAAAGCTTATTGTGCCATTTTATAAAAGCACACTTCTTGAACCTAGCCTTGCTATTACAAGCATACTTGCGGTAGATATGGGTGGTTATCAAGTTGCTATGCAAGTATGTGAAAGCTATGAAGGTTTGGCAATGGCAATGTTTGTTGGGTATATGTCGGGCGCAACAATTGTTTTTAGTATTCCTGTGGGTTTGAGAATCTTAGATGTTTCACTGCATAAAGATTTTGCATTGGGGATTATGATAGGATTTCTAAGTATTCCTTTTGGTGTTTTTGTGAGCTGTCTTATTGCTATTTTGTCTCCTGTGTCTATACGAGAGACAATCTCTACACAAGGTGTCGGAACACACATGCTCACTTTGGATATACTTTTTGTGCTTTATAATCTCTTGCCACTTTTTATTTTTTCCCTTGCTATCTCTTTGGGGCTTTATTTTGCACGAGAGATAATGATTAAAATATTTCGTGGATTTGGATATATAATTGATGTGTGGTGCAAAGTTTTTCTAGCATTATTTCTCATCGAACATTTTAGTGGATTTTTTAGCCATTATTTTGGTGGTTTTCCTTTTGATGCGGTTTTTGCAGATTCAACAGACCAAGTGCGCGCGCTAGAAATTGCGGGCTATACCGGCTTAATGCTTTCTGGTGCATTTGTGATGTGTTATCTTCTTAATCTCTTTTTGGAATCTAAACGAGAATTATTCACGCATTTTAGAATCGATGTTACATTAATCAGTGGAATCATGGCATGCTCGAGTAATGTTTTGGTGGGTTATCCAATGCTTGCACAAATGGCAAGCGATATTAGAATCAAGGTGATTGCTTTTAGCGTTTGTGGGGGATTCTTACTTGGAGACCACCTCTCGTTTAGTGCAAATTTTCAACCGAGTTTGATTGTGGCTGTGAGTGTTGGAAAAATAGTAGGTGGGATTTTAAGTATCTACTTGACTCGTTTTTTTATGACAAACAATCGATAGATTTGTAGTTTTATATATTAGTGTGCCACGAGGCTAAAGGCTCTAATAATGATACAAAGAATCTGTTTGGGTGTTCCTTTTGTCATTGCGAGGATGAAGAAAACCTTTGTATTTTGCATCTTTATAAGGTGAATTCAAGTCTATAATCGTATCATCATTAGCATGGGTAAATCTCTCCTCTTCGGGAGGAAGAGACATATAATCCCCAAATGTTAGCTTTAAGATTCTGTCAAAATTTTTAGGGGCTAGAAATGAAGTATCTTCAAATGCTAAACTCACGCTTTCTTCAAAATCTTTTTTATCAAAATGCACACGATAACCCCAAATTGCATACCAATATGAGAGATACTTGCCACTATCTTTTTGAGGACCAAATCTCATGGTATGACCCACTTTCTTTAGCACATACTCTCTAGGTAATGCCTTAATACCTTTAAGTAAAATCTTCTTTAGCAGACCTCTACTTAAACGCGCAATATCACAATGTGGAAACTGCATCATCAAACGAAAAATGCCATAATGTGTAAGATGATCTTTATAATTGCCTTTCATATAATCAAGAGGAAATATATCAATATTTACACCCATTGTTTGATAGACAATATTTCCACGAGGCTCTTTATCATCACACTTACAAAAGGGGAATTTGATAACTTTTGCTGTGGGAGATTCGTATTTGTCAATTAAAGTCGTATTCATATCTTCAAGTTTTATAAACGGAAAATAATAAGTATCATTGGGTTTGATATAACACAGATTATATTGGGATTCTAATCCCAAATCCCCTTGTTCAAAAAGCCCTATGAGTTTCTCATAATCAGCCCTTGGCATTACAAAATCCATATCATCGTCCCATGGGATAAATCCTTGATGCCGCACTGCTCCAAGTAATGTCCCCCCTATCATAAAATATCGCAATTGATGCTCTTCACATGCCTTTTTAAACGCTTTTGAGATTTGCAAAAGTTCTGCTTGCATGAGATTCATAGCCCCCTCCTTACTTTGATAGATTCTACTTAGAGAATGTTTGTTTTAAAAGCTCATAAATCGTCTGTGTCGCGTGAGGATAATTAATCATCACTTCATTTTGAGCAAAAGATTCTCTTTGGGCTTTTTTAGAATCATTACCTGATATAATGACATTTTGGATAAACCAATCAATATCATCACTCTTGTGTATAGGATAATGAACCCCTACACACTTTCGCCCAAATTCTGTCCAAGCTTCTTGCGGATTCAATGTATCCCTATAAAGAAACGCACAAGGTTTTCCAGTATAGAGGTATTCAGCCATAAAAGAGCCACAATCATGGATTAACCCATCAGATTGAGCAAAAAGCTCAGTATAATCACCTTGCGTAGAGTAAGTAACATTATTCAAAGCACAGACTTTATCATAGTATTCTTTCGTCTTTTGCTCGCCCCAAAAATCATCTCTAGCAAGCTGTTGATAAAGCAATGGGTGAGGTCTAAACACAAAATCTATATCGTGATGTGTTTGCATACATTGCCATAAAATATCATAGTATTGGAGAAATGAACCGATAGCTGATTGAGCCTCATAAATGGAATGGTGTGGAGCGATAATAATAAGCTTACGCTTTTTTTGAGGACAAGAAGGAATGCTTGCTAAAGAATCCATCTTTGGATACCCGCTTAATATCATATTTTTACCCTTGATTACTTGACATTTTTTAGCTAATGCAATCACGCCCTGATTCTCTACAAAAAATTTCCAAAAATAATTTGATGTTTCTAGCTTTAAATTGTCTATAGTTACTATACATCGTCCCATATAGAAGTAGCTAATATAAAATACAGGGATAGATTTTTTCACCCAATACTTTATCTTAAAAAATTGATGAGCCATACTATCATAGGGATTAGCTGTTGTCATCAAATCAAACCTATCAACATAATCATAAAAAGTTTGACTGACAAAATCATACCCATGCAAGACTCTCTCTTTTCCGTATTTAAGAGCAATCTCATTATAGGCGCGTTCATATTGCACTCTAAAATTTTCATCACTCCTTGAAATATCTGGATTTATAATAAAATAAGGTTCAAAACATTGATCGCCTAATAGTTTTTCAAAAAGTATATGATTCTGGCACTCCCCCGCATACATTTGCAAAAAGGCGACTTTGATTGTATCTTTTGATTGAAGCTGCTTGATTTTTATTGTAGTTTTTCTTGTAATCCAATAGTATCTTAGTCTTATTTTGGTTATTAACAAAATCTCTTTTTTCTTTTGCCTAAGTCTTCGCCATTTCACCCGAAGGAAAGAATCTTTACTAAACCCCAAACCTCTTAAACTTGACATATTAATTTTTCCTCACATCAATCACTTGCCCGCTTAAGTCAGACAATAAAGCATAAAGCGTGGTTTGAGCGACTATGTCAGGGTCTAATAAACTTTCCACAGGTTCTTTGCCGAAGTTAGAAGTTCTCATTGGAGTAGCTGTGCGAGCGGGGTTTATAATATTAACACGTATATTTTCGTTGCTTAATTCTTCCGCTAAAGCTTGTCCAAGATTTGTAATAGCGGCTTTTGTAGAAGAGTATATCGAATACAAAGCTCTCCCTCTCGTGTAAGAGCTTGAAGTGAAAAGTGCTATACTTGCTCCCTTGGGATTGCGAAGCAAATAAGGGAGGCTTGCTTTGATGATATTAATAGAACCGAAGTAATTAACTTCAATCTCATGCCTTATATCACAATAATCACGATTAGCTAACGCACCAAAATGAAGTATCCCTGCACAATTTACAATATAATCAATTCTGCCATATTGTTGAAAAATATTTGCTAAGGAAGTTTGTATAGATTCTAATGAAGTAACATCGCAGCCATTACGTCTAGAAAGAGCAAAGACACGAGTTTGGTAGCTTTGAGCGATTTCGACAATGGATTTGCCTATTCCACTCGTGCCACCAAAAACGACTAATACCCCCCCCCCCCAACGAAAGTTTGGAAAGGTCTGTCTCAGGCGCGAAAATAGTTTTAGTTTGGAAAAGTTTATCGGCTAAAACAATATCTTGAGCGTAAGTGATTTTGATATTCTCACTTTCACCCTCTACTACAAAAACTTCCCCCAAATTGTATTTTAGAATAAGCCCACAATCATCAGTAAAATCATCATCATTAATCGCCATTTGATGTGCTTTTTTAATCAAAGAAAGCTTAAAACACTGGGGAGTTTGCCCACGCATTAATGTATCTCTTTTGGGAATATTATGGATAAATCCCAAAGAAGAAATCTCTATAATCGTATCTGCAGTAGGAATAGCAACATCTATTGCGTTGTGTGCGTCCAAACTTTGAATACATCTTGATATGACATCTTGAGAAAGAAAAGGTCTAGCACAATCATGAATCAACACATTTGCTTCTTCATCATCAATAGACATCACGCCTATATATGAACTTTCCTTTCTTGTCTCCCCACCGTTAAGGATTTTAGTGATTTTTTTGTAATGATTTTTGAGTAAGATTTCTTCAACCAACAATCGAGATTCTGGTAAAATCACAAGAATAATTTCATTGATTTGCGTGGCTTTTTCAAAGACTTCAATCGTATGCTCTAGGATACTTTTCCCTGCAATCTTGCTAAATTGCTTCGGAACAGAACCCCCATACCTACTACCCACTCCACTAGCTAAAATAATTGCATAATTCTTCATATGTTCTTCTCTTAAATTTTGTTATCAAAAAATAGCATTGATTATATCTAAAAAATTATTAAAGATTCTGCAAAATTAAAATCACTTAATATCAATTACACTCATTTGAATCTTAATAAAATCTACAATTTTTTGTGTTATAATCCCGACTATGGAAAATCAAAGAAAACTCACGATTATTATGCCTACCTATAATAGAGAATCTTATATCAGAGAAGCTTTAGATTCTGTTTTGATGCAAGAGACAAATTATCCCTATGAGATTGTCATTGCCGATGATTGCTCTACAGATAATTCCCTTATCATCGCACAAGAGTATCAAACAAAACACCCCCAAATCATTAGGATTCTCCCCTCGCAAACCAACCAAAAACTCTATAAAAATATCCTAAGGGCTTATGCAGATTTGAAGACGGATTATTTTTGTGTCTTAGATCCTGATGATTTTTGGACAGACAAACACAAGATTCAAAAGGCTTTGGATTTTTTAGAATCTCATCGGGATTATACGATGTATTGTGCCAATACGCTTTTAAAAGATGAAAATAATACAATGGGGGGGGGGCAATTGTATATTGCAACTGATAAAAAGAATATGAGCTATGATTTTTCGCATTTTCTAAAAGGTAAAGGTTTTATTCTTGGACATACTTCGAGCAGTATATTTCGTAATATCTTTACGCCAACCTTTTTAGAAAAAATGGCAAACTTCGAGCCCCCAACCAAAGAAGCTTCTTTCCGTGGAGATTCTTTTAGGAATATTTGTGCTTTGCAAAAAGGCAAAGGGTATTTTCAAAATGAAGTCGATAGCGTGTATCGTCTGACTACCACAGGGATTTGGACTTCAAATAGCCCTCTCAAACAAAACATTATGAATTGTAATTTTCATAAGGATATGTGGTTATTTTTTGACAAGGCATATTCTGAACTCCTGCAAAGGGCATATATCCTTTATCATCGCTCTATTATTTCACAAACCCAAATGCTGCTTAATGAGCTAAACCTAGAGCCGATATATCAACTCCAAGAGACAAGCCAGATATTAGAATCAAGCAAATGCGACATACAAACGAGATTACTGAAAAAAGCCAAACTCAAATACAGAATCTATTTCAAACTCTATCACAAAATAGGCAAAAAACTAGCAAAAAAAGGATTATTATGACAGAAGAAAAGCCTAAATTTTCCATCCTCTCCCCGACCTTTAATCACGAAAAATATGTAAAATTTCTTATAGAATCTTGCCTAAATCAGACTTTTAGGGATTTTGAGCTTATCCTTGTCGATGACTGCTCAAGTGATAGAAATATAGAAGAGATTAAAAAATTTCAAGATTCTCGAATCAAGCTCATCAAACATGAATTCAACAAGGGTATAAACGCCACTATCAATACGGCTTTTGAAAATGCAAAGGGTGAATACATCGTCTTTATCGCGGGTGATGATATGCTAAAGCCTAATGCCTTAGAGAGACTTTATGATGTGCATCAAAAAAATCCTCAAGCCATCGCAATTTATCCTTTACTTACTATGGTAGATAATGCCAACAATGAAAAAGAGCAGGTTTTTGTTTGGTTAAATCAAAACAGAAGTCAAGAAGAAATGCTCCATCAAATCTTTATGTCGGGCAATTGCCTTACCTCGCCCGGAATGTCAATGAGTAGAGAAAAATTTGCTAAGATTCTCTATCCTCTTGATAATGCAATGTGCGTCCATCAAGACACACAGATGCACACGAAGATTCTAGCAGCTGGAGATATTTTTGTCCTTCAAGAAGCGTTGATTTGGTATCGCTTTGATGAAAATGCGACAAATATCAGCTTCCCTACTCCTGTCTTTTTTACAAGAGTTCAGCTAGAAGTTAGTGCATTATTAGATACTTTTTTGAATATCACAGATACAGAGCTACTCAAAAAAATCTTTGCTGAAGAAATACAAAAAAGTGGTGTAGAGCCTAAGGAGGGATTGATTCCCTTTTTCTTAGGAAGAATGGCTCTTTATTCACAAGATTGGGATAGACAATCGTGGGGATACAGGCAGATTATGCACTCTTACAACACACCACAAAAAGCGCAAAAGCTCCACGATACTTATAATTTTGTCTTTAAGGACTATTTACAATTAGCTTTATTGTGCGTTCATAATGATAAAACACGCGCTAAATACAAGAAATACAAAAAGCTATTTAATATTACTCTTGGTATTTGTGTCGTATCATTAATCTCCACAATCAGTCTTGCTATTTATGCTTTATAGAAATATATGGAGAATCTACAATGAAAGATAACGCTGTGATCATTTATCCCGATGGAGGAATCGGCAGTCAAATTGCTTTTTTCACGCTGGGATTGGCGTTTGAAGAAAAAGGCTATGAAGTCAAATATGACTTAAGCTGGTTTGAAAAACATGGCACAGGATTCTACAATGCCGACAATGGCTATAATGATGCCTACGATATTACTTGGGATATTCCCAAAGCTTTTCCCGATCTCCCCTATAAAGTTGCCACTAAAGAAGAATCGCGAAGATACCGAGAAAATTACTTTATTGATGATGATAATGTCATTGATAAAACTCCGCCTTTATACATTGGTGGATACAAGGGGAGGCATCACACTTATAGATTCCGCGAGGTATTAAAAAAGCACTTCACCCCCACGGGACTAGGACAAAAAGCAAAGATGATTTTAGATGAAATCAAAAATAACAATAGTTGCGTGATTCATATCCGCAGGGGCGATTTGAGTAATGAGCATATTGCTTATGGAATCCCACCTCAAATACAATACTTCACACAGTCAATCAAACTTATAGAATCCATTAACGGGGGGGGGGGATAATCTGAAATTTTATCTCTTTAGTGATGATATGGATTGGGTGCGAAAATATTTAGTGCCGCAGATGATGGATAAAGATTTTACAATATGCGACTTTCACAAACCTAGTGAGGGGTATTTGGATTTGTATCTTATGACTTATGCAAAAAATATCATTGGATCGCAAGGCTCTATGGGAATGAAGGGAAAACTCTTGTCTTTTTATAATCCTTGGTGGATTCTCTCTCGCTATAATCCTTTGATGTTTAAATTCGATAATGCGATCCTATTTAGCTGTGGGAATGAAATCCGCACTGCTCCTCCTCCAAAAGAAACACCAAACAAAGTAAATTTACGATATAAAATCTATTTATCTTGCTATAATTACCTAAGAAAAAAATTACTCAAAAAAGGACTTGCCCAATGATCCCTTTCCTTGATTTAAAAAAAATCAATCAACGATTCGATAAAGAGTTTGAAAATGCTATCAAAGCAGTATTTGAAAGCGGTTGGTATGTCATGGGTGAGCAAGGCAAGGCATTTGAGCGCGAATTTGCGGCTTATTGCGGCACCAAATACGCTGTAGGCTGTGCTAATGGTTTGGACGCATTAAGGCTGATTATCAAAGCTTATGGTTTTGGTGCAGGTGATGAAATCATCGCGCCAGCAAATACTTATATCGCAAGTATTTTAGCGATTACTGATAATGGTTGCACGCCGGTGCTTGTCGAACCTAATTTAGAGACTTATAATATTGATGTCGAAAAGATAGAATCTCATATCACCCCCAAAACTAAGGCGATTATGGTCGTACATTTGTATGGTAGAGCGGTAGAAATGCACAAAGTTTGGGAGCTTGCGCAAAAATATCAGCTCAAAGTTATTGAAGATAGCGCACAAGCACATGGTGCGATATATCAAGACAAAAGAGCAGGGAATCTAGGCGATGCGAGCGGATTCTCATTTTATCCGGGAAAGAATCTTGGAGCTTTAGGTGATGCAGGCTGTGTAACGACCAATGATGAAAATTTAGCCCATAAGATTCGTGCTTTGGCAAACTATGGCTCACACAAAAAATACGAAAATATCTATGCGGGATTAAATTCACGACTTGATGAGATTCAAGCTGCAATCTTACGCATCAAGCTAAAAGCCCTTGATGCAGATAACCAAAGACGCAAAGAAATCGCAAAATACTATACTCAACACATCACAAATCCACGAATCACACTCCCACATATTGACGATGAAAAAGGCAATGTGTGGCATATTTTCCCTATTCTTACCAAAAATCGCACAAAGCTCCAAGAGTTTTTAAGCCAACATCAAATCCAAACACTCATACACTACCCTATCCCGCCACACAAGCAAGAATGCTATCCTATGTATCATCATTTTTCTTTGCCTATCACAGAGAGAATCCACGAGGAAATCCTCTCTTTACCAATGAGTCCTGTCATGAGTGATAAAGAAGTGCAAGAGGTTATCAAGATTCTAAATGCCTTTTAAGATATTGACATTAACCTAAGAGTGGTAAAGTGCTAGTTATTCAATCAAAATCGAAAGGACAGCTTATGCCATCTCTAAAAACATCACTTAAAAAATGCTTAGGAACAGCTCTCATCGAAGATAAAACTCCCTCTAGCACCAAATACACTTTAAAGATTCTACACATTCCTCTTTTTTCAAAAATCATTGCATCACTACCTGCATCTTCAGATTATTTTAGCTATGAAGGCACATATACGGGGGGGGGGGATAAGAAAAGAATACAGAATCTTCAATAAAACCTTTCTAAGGAAAACGACCAAAACTCGACAAACTCTTCCCTGCCTATTTGGTAGCGTATTCAAATTTGGAGAATATTTTGCAAACACCGACCAAGAAAAATTATTTCACGACATTCAAAAACTTGTCTCAAATCTTGATCCTCAAAGCACTGAATGCGTTTATCAAATCATTTCTCGCGAAAGAGAATCATACGAAAATGGACATAATGCAATCTTTAATCTTACGCAAGAAGAACTTGACACACTAAAA